>JALVCQ010000232.1 GCA_027009805.1 Bacteroidota bacterium | reverse complement strand
CGAAATCGATAGCAGAGCAGGCCGTGGGCCTTGATTTAACCGGACAAAAGGTGAATTTCACTTCTTTCCCGCCGTTGCTGGCCGGCATGGGCATGCAACGCTATCAGACCGAGCTGGTTATCTATCCTGATGAGAAGGAAATGCGGCTGGCATGGCATGTAACGGCCCGGCCGAACGTCAAAGACCGGTATGAATATTTTGTCGATGCCCATACGGGTGAGATTCTTCATTCCTATTATAACACTCACAGGGACGGACCGGTGACCGGCTCTGGCACCGACCTGCTGGGGCAAACCCGCACGCTCCACCTTTACAAAATCGGCAGCACCTACTTTATGCTCGACGCCTCCCGGCCGATGTTCGACAACTCCTCGCAAATCCCGCAAAACCCAAAAGGTGCCATCATCACATTAGATGCCAACAATACGGCCTTGAAAAACGTCAACTACGTCACGTCCGGCTCGGCCAACAGCTGGAATGCCACCGCCGTGTCGGCGCATTACAATGGGGGCATGACGTATGAATATTTCAAAAACACCCACGGACGAAACAGCATCGACGGCCAGGGCGGAACCATTATCGGCGTCATCAACGTGACGGAAGAGGACGGCTCCCAGATGGACAACGCCTACTGGAACGGCGTGGTGATGGCCTACGGAAATGGAAACGTAGCGATGACCCCATTAGCTGAAGCACTTGACGTAGCGGCTCATGAGATGGGCCACGGCGTCATCGAAAAAACGGCCAACCTTATTTACCAATATCAGTCAGGGGCAATGAACGAACACATCGCCGATGTATTCGGTGTGTGTGTGGACCGTGACGATTGGAAGTTAGGAGAGGATATCGTCAAGCCCGCTTACTTCCCTTCGGGGGCCATGAGGGATTTTTCCAACCCACACAACGGCTGTTCGTCCGGACAACATTGCTGGCAGCCTGCTCATATGAACGAGTATGTTAATACGGATCAGGACAACGGGGGAGTTCACATTAACAGTGGCATCCTAAATCATGCTTTCTACAAGTTCGCGTCGGTCCACGGTAAGTCGAAAGGCGAAAAAATATGGTATCGGGCCCTCACCCACTATCTGACGCGGCGTTCGGAATTTATGGACCTTCGTAATGCGGCTATTCAGGCGGCAAAAGACATTTATGGCAATAATTCCACCGAGGCGCAGGCGGTGCAACAGGCGTTTGCCGATGTGGGGATTGGCAGCGCTTCCGGCGGTGGCGGCGGCGGTGGTGGTGGCCGCCTTCAATATCCGGCCATTCCCGGCGACGACTTTGGGCTGGCCCATGCCGCCGGCGTTGTCAGCGGCAACAACACCCTTTATTTTATCAAATTTGTGCAGGGAAGCACCCCTCAAGCCCTGAGTACCACCCTGTCCCGCCGGAAGGCTTCTGTCATCGACGGTGGCTCGGCGGCGCTCTTTGTGAACAGCAGCACCCATCAAGTGCATGCCATCGACCTAAACCCCGCCAACCCCAACGAAATCATTCTGTCGGGGCTCGGCAACACGTGGAACACCGTGGCTATCTCGCCCGATGGGAAGCGCATTGCGCTGGTCTCGATCTATGAAGACTCATCCATCTACGTGGTCGATGTCTCGGGCAACACCCCGCGCACGGCCCGCTTTAAGCTCTATCAGCCTGATTATTCAGGCACGGGCGGCACATATACCGTGCGCTACGCCGACGTGATTCAGTGGGATCTCTCGGGGCAGTTTCTGCTGTTCGATAAGTTCGTCAACATCCCCGGGGCGCAAAACATCAACCAGTGGGATATCGGCTTTATCCACGTATGGGACGCCGGCAAGAACGATTGGGGCACAGGTTCCATCATGAACCTCTACACCAACCTGCCTCCGAATATCAGTGTCGGCAATCCCGCCTTCTCGGAAAATTCGCCCGATGTGCTGGCTTTCGATCTATATGACGTTGACAAGGATGAATGGAAGATCATGGTGGCGGATCTGGGATGGAATCAGGCGAAGGACCTGTTTACGCAGTCGATGATGGGCATTCCGTCGTTCACCCGCGCCGATGACGGCGTGGTCTTCACGGCGCTCTCGACAAACGGTGACACGGTGTCGGCCTACATTCCGGTGTCGAACTACGTTAATCCGCAGGGCAATGCCTCGCTGTTATTGACAGGGGCGATATGGCTTGACGTGTTTGGTCAGGGGCAGCGCTCGGGTGGTCCCACGGTGGGCTTGAAAGATAAGCTGGTGCGGGCTTTCAGTGGCTTGTGGCTTTATCCGAATCCGACGGCGGGCGATCTTCGAATGGCCTGGCCTTCGGAAGCGGGCCGCAAGCTGTGGATGCGGGTGTATTCGGCAACGGGCCGTCTGGTGATGCAGCAGTCGCTTCATCGGACCTCGGAGGGTCATGTCCACATTCCGGCGGCGTCGCTGGCCCCGGGCGCCTATCTGGTGCGGCTGACGGATGAGCGGGGCCAGCAGTGGCAAGATCGGTTTGTGAAACGGTAAGGGCAGCCCACGCCGGAATTTGCGGGCGTTACATGATGAAATGTAGGGGTGCAGCAATGCTGGGCCCCTGCCTACCCCGCTGGCTGAGCGAAGTCGAAGCCACGCGGGCATGTTCTGGTGCCTTCCGCACCCTTCGACTACGCTCAGGGAGCGGAAGGCTCGCGTGAGGGGCCCGACCCGAAGGCCCGATAGGGCCGAAGGGACACGCCCAAAAAAGAAAACGCTATTTCGCCGGTTCGAAAACCTTCTGATAGGTGGCATGCACCTTGGCGACGGTGCTGTGGATGTTTTCCATAAAGCGCTGCATGCGGGGGTTGAAATTGCCAATCCATGCCAGTTCGGCGTCGAGGATTTTGGGATAGCGCATGATGGCGTGATAGAAGTGATAGACCAGCATGACGTCCACGCCGCGGTTGTGATAGTCGGGCACCACGCCGAAGACGAGGCCCTTGAGGCGGGACGGCGTGTAGGTGCGGAACAGCAGCGGCAGGAGCCATTTGTTCCACCAGCGCAGGCGTCCGCCGATTTTTTTCAGGTAGAGATTGAAGTCGGGAATCATGACGATCATGCCGACAGGGCGGTCGTCGTCGAAGGCAAACCAGATGAGGTCCGGGATGAGAATGGGGCGGATCTGTTCCAGCAGCGCCCGCGTTTGTGCCGGCGAGATGGGGGCAAAGCCTTCGAGGTGTTGCCATCCTTCGTTGTAGATGACGGCGGCGGCGCGGGCGAACCGCTCGACGTCATCAAACGAGAGCGGGCGATACTGGAAGGGATGCCCCCGCTGGATGAGCGCCTTTCCGACGCGCAGCAAGCGGTCGGCGTTAAACGTTTTCTTGGAAATGTGATAGGTGAACTGGCGGAACAGCTCGGTGTAGCCTTCGCTTTCGATGAGCGGGCGATAGTAGGGCGGCTGATAGTTTTCTTGAAAGGTGGGGGGCGTGGTGCCCTCGATTCGGAGCCCCCAATAGCTGCCGCGGTCGCCGAAGTTGATGGGCGCTTCTACGCGGACGGCGCCCTGTTGGCGGAGCCAGTTTTCCGCTGTCAGAAATAGTTGGTGATTGATCGCAGGGTCGTTGATGGTCTCCCAAAACCCGATGCCGCCGATGCCGGGCCGCTTCGGATGGATAAAGGCGGCGATGCGCCCTACGGGTTCGTTGTCTTGGAGGGCAAGCCAGCGCTCAAAGCGTCCGCCGGCCTGCACGAGCGGATTTTTCTCCGAAAGGATGTGTTCGATGTCGGCTTCCACATACGGAATCCACAATGGGTCGTCGTGATATATCCTGTCGGTGACCCGATGAAAAAGTTTGCGTTGGGCCCGCGTCCGAACGGGGACAATGGTCGTCATACGCTCAATTTCGAATCCAGCGGAATATGCGATTCCACCGGGGCCCTTTGTGGGGCGGATTTTTCTCCCACGAGAACCACACCATGAGCGGTTTTCCGACCATGTGATCTTCGGGGATAAACCCCCAGAATCGGGAGTCGAGGGAATTGTGACGATTGTCGCCCATGCCGAAATAGTAGCCCATGCGCGTGACATAGAAGGTCACAGGCCGGCCGTTGAGGAAGACCTGATCGCCTTCAATGGTGAGCTTGCCGGCTTTTTCATACACTTCGATCAGGCGTTTATAGAGCGGGTAGGTGAGGGAATTGAGGGGCAGGGTGTCGCCGCGGCGCGGCATGTAGATGGGGCCATAGTTGTCGATGTTCCATCGATATTGCGAGTCGTGGGGGAAGACGTTGGGGTCCCAACGGCCGGCCGAGTCGATGACCTGTTCGACTTCCAGTACGCCGGGCATCCGGCGGAATTGTTGGGCGGTGCTGGTGGTGGTTAGCACCAAGACGTTCCCGTCGGGGGTGGGCATGAAATCTTCCGGTCGGATGCCCAGGTCCCGCAACGCCCGCTGATATGAGAAGGTCCCGTCGGTGCGGATAAGATAACGCACCTGTGCGGTGGCCGGCAGGGGATATTCTTTGCCGTTGATGTAGGTGCGGGTGTTGATGATTTGCAGGGTGTCTCCCGGGGTGGCCAGGCAGCGTTTGATGTAGTGATCCCGTTTATCAACGGGCCGTTCGTCCTGCATGGGATAGTTGAAGACGATGATGTCGCCGACGTCGATGGTTTCCAGTGCGGGCAGGCGCATGTAGGGCAGAGAGGGCTTTTCGATATAGGATTTGATGTCCAGAATGGGCAGGGTGTTGTGGGCCAGCGGAAAAGACAACGGCGTGATGGGAATGCGGGTGCCGTAGTGGATTTTGCTCACGAACAGAAAGTCGCCCACCCGCAGGGTGCGCTCCATCGAGCCGGTGGGAATGTTAAAGGGCTCGATGAGAAATGTGCGCAGCCCCCAGGCCACCAGCAGCGTAAAGACCACCAGCTCAACGGTTTCCTTCAAACTGCTCTTGCGGGGAAGTTTTTTCGAGGCTTCCTGATAGGTGCCCAGATAGGTGATGTCTTTTCGAAAGCCCAGAATGGGCAGGGCGATAAAAGGGAAAAAGGACACAAAGAGCTGCCATCCCAGCGAGTCTTTTCCCATGCATTTGGCCAGATCGACCAGCAGGATGATGAGGGTGATGATGTTGAAAAAGGGCAGGGCCAGCAAGATAAACCATGCCATCGATTTGCCCATAATGCGAAGCAGGTAATAAAGATTGACGACCGGGATAAAGGCCACCCACGGACGGGGGAGGCCCGCTTTTTTGAAGATGCCGTAGAGGCCGGTGGTGGTTCCGATATAGTAGATAAAAGCCAGAACAAGGTAAAACGTCATTGGTTTATGCATTTGAAAGGCCGGCGGGCATGAGCCATGTATGCCGGATATAGTCGTCGATGGAATAAAACCCGGGGGGCTGGTCGGCCAACCACAGGAAGGCGGCCAGGGCGCCGCGGGCGAATCCTTCCCGTCCGTGAGCGGTGTGGGAGAGGCGGATGGTGTCTTCGCCGGTGTGAATCGTGAGCTCGTGGATGCCGAAGACGCCTTCCTGACGCCGGTAGGTGATGGGCAGTGCCGGTCCGTTGGTATGGGGTGGGGCAGGGGGGCCTTCGTTGACTTCGACCTGTCGGTATTCCGGAAAATGGCGTCGCACAATCCGGGCAAGGTGAAGGGCCGTTCCGCTGGGGGCGTCTTTTTTGCCGGTATGGTGGATTTCGTGAATGTGAAAGCGCGGCTGCAAGGGGCTGTTCCGGAGCAGGCGGGCGGCCACGTCGGTCAGCACGAAAGTCAGTTGCATGGTCAGGTCGAAGTTGGCGCCCCACAATACCTTTCCCTGTGCCTGATGGACCTGTCCGGCGATTGGGTCGAGGTGGTCGTACCAGCCGGTGGTGCCGATGACCAGCGGTTTGCGGGTTTCCAGTGCCAGCGTAAGCGAGGCGGGCAAAGCAGCCGCCTCCGAGAAATCGATCCAGCCGGTCACCGACTCGCTGATCGCCGGCGGCACCGACCGGTTGTCATGAATGATGACGGGCTGAAATCCCGCTGCAGACAGCACTTTTTCCAGCACCTTTCCCATGCGGCCGTAGCCGATGATGCCGATGGCCTTACCTGAGGGCATTTTGGAGTTGTTGGCGGGCAAAGTTCAGCAAAAAAAGCGTGGCGCGGGCGTCCATCGTGCAATATTCCGTCAGGTCGGCGGCAATGCGGTCTTTTTCGGCTGCGGAAAGGGGGTGTTCACTCATCCGATAATATTGGAGGGCGGCCTGAAAGCCGTCTCGGACGTTCAGCGCTTTATAGGGGTCTTTTTTCATAAATAACGCCACGGCGGCTTTTAACGAGCGGGAATTGCCGAGGTCGGGATGATAGAGGCCGCGGGGCGAGATGATGGACTGAATGTCCACCATTCGTTCGATGAGGTTTTCCACGGCCGGCCCGAGGTCGGGATAACGCTCGGCCCATTGGCGCAGGATGCGCTGTTCGGCGTTTTTATCAAAGACGATGACCGACCGGGCGGGGGCCAGAAATTGCAGGGCCTCCTGAATAAACGCTTTACCGGGCGTTTTCGGCGGCATTTCCAGCCGACGGCGCGTATGCATCGGACCGCCGGGGCGCTCTTGAACAGCCGCGGCATACAAAAACGGCGTGGCATCGCCGGGGCGGGTGCCTTCAAAAAGGGGGATGACCAGATTGTAATATTCGAAGTCGAGCGCCCCCACCGGCCATGTAATCGAATCCAGCAAAGGGGCCACCCGATCGACGTTCAGCTGCAACCGCCCTTCCTGATGGTAGTCCCATTGAAGCCGTTGGGTGTCGCTCAGAGCATGGGGCTTTTGAAGCCGTCTCGGATCATCCAGGTCCTCATTCCACATGACCATGCGCTGCGGCAAGGTGAGAAAGGGAATCTGAAACGCCGGATGGGTGCGATGCGCCCGCCAGCACCAATCGAAAAACTCGCACCGTTGCGGCGAATAGCAGGCCGAAGACAACTCCGCAGCCGGTGGTTCGGGCTGCTGTAAAATGGCTTTTCCGTCTTCGATTAAGTCGGCTACTTTTTTGCGAAAAGATTCCCGACGAACTTTTTCCGTCACATCGAACGAACGGAACAACCCGCGCAGGTTAAGCTTGGGCCCTCGGACATATGAGGGATTGATCACCCATACCTCCACGGCAGACACTTCCACACCACACCGGCGCAGGATTTCGTCTTGAACAGCCACATCCAGCAGGTGACGCGAACGCATGCCGGGCGTGGCTTTTACTTCAATCAGGCGATATCCGCCGTCGGGCCGGCGTTCGAGGATGTCGGGCAACACCACGATGCCGTCGTGCTGGAAGACGCCTTCAAAGATGCGCTCGGCTTGTTTGCGGATCAGGTCCCACGTGAGGATTTTACCCTGCTTGAAAGAGCGGGTTCGCCCGCCGAATACGACTTCTCCGGGGCCGGCCGCCGTTCGGGCCAGCCGTCCCACTTCCCTGCCGATGTCCCAGAGCACCCGCCGGGTGGGGGAGGGCGGCGCTTGCCGCAAGGGCTCGTGATAAGCAAAGTAAAAGGCCCGCGGACACCGGCGCAGGCGCAGCAGCAACGTTTTACTGCCCCAGTGGGAAAAGTCCAGCTCGTTATTGATTTCCATGATCGCTTTCGGATGGCGGCGGAATAGGCAGCCATTGCCGTCGGTAAAGATATTCCGCAATCTGGACGGCATTGGCGGCGGCGCCTTTTCGGAGGTTGTCGGCCACGATCCAGCACATCAGGCCGCACTCGGTGAATGGATGCCGCCGGATGCGCCCGACAAAGACCGCATCCCGGCCGGCCGCATCTTTCGGCGTGGGCGCTTGCTCAGCCAGCACAATGCCCGGGCTTTCCTGCAAAGCCGCCCGCAGCCGGCCCAGATCGACGGGCCGGTGCGTTTCCACCGTTACCGCCTCGCTGTGGCCGACTTCGACGGGCACCCGTACCGCATGCGGCATCACTTCCAGCTCGGGAAGTCCCAATATTTTCCGGCTTTCCCGGATGAGCTTCCATTCTTCGGTGGTGAAGCCGTCGTCTGCTTCTTCGCCGCAATACGGCAGGCAATTGCCGGCAATGGGCCGGTCGTAGGCACGCACCCGCGGCGGCCGGCCCGCCAGCTCGTCGGACAGCTGGGCAAGCCCTTTCCAGCCGCTTCCCGAAACGGCCTGATAGGTGCTCACATACACCCGCCGAATCCCGTAAAGACGGTGAATCACCGCCAGCGGCACCATTAGCTGAATGGTCGAACAATTGGGGTTGGCAATCAGATAATGCTCGGCTTTCAGCACCGAAGCATTCACTTCGGGCACCACCAGCGGAACCCCCTCCGTCATTCGCCATCGGGATGAGTTGTCAATCACATACACCTTTTTCCGGGCGAACTCGGGCGCCCAACGGCCGCTGACATCACCGCCTGCACTCATCAAGATGAGGTCTGGAAGGTCTTCCATGAGGGCTTCCACCCGTTGCACCGTCACGGGCCGCCCACGGAAAGTCACCGCGGTCCCTTCCGACCGCGGCGAGGCCGCCGCCGAAAGGCGGGCAACGGGCAGCGACGAATGCTCCAACACGGCCAGCATCGTCCGGCCCACCAGCCCTGTGGCGCCGATCAGGCCTACGTGCAGTCCCGACATTCTTGATCAACTTGATAGCCCAGAATCTCCAGCATCTGCGCAGGGGAGGGGGACGGACGAAACATCCTGAACACCAACTCGCCCTCCGCCGTCTTATCGATGAGCAGATGCGGCGGCGAAGGAATCAGACAGTGCTTGACGCCGCCGTAGCCGCTGAGCGACTCTTGATAGGCTCCGGTGTAAAAGAACCCGATGTGCAGCGGATCGCCGCTCGATGGAAGCGTGGGCAGGAAGATGTGGTTGAGGTGTACCTCCGAGTTGTAGTAGTCCAGATGGTCGCAGGTGATACCACCGAGGTTCACCCGCTGATAGGGGCGGTCCCAATGATTGAGCGGCATCAGGATAAACCGCTGACCAATGGCCCATGTGTCGGGAAGCGTGGTGATCAGTGAGTTGTTCAGGATATACCACACTTCGGCGTCGTTTTGCACCTTTTCTCCCAACACCGAGAAGATGTGGACGCCGCTTTCGGCCACCGTGAAGCTGCCGAACTCGGTGATCAGGTTGGGCGTGGGCACCTTCCGCTCTTCGCACATGTATTTGATGTTGTCCACAATCTCCCGAATCATGTATTCGTAATCGTATTCGAAGGCCAGCGAATTGGGCACGGGCAGGCCGCCGCCGATGTTGAACATCGACAGGGTGGGGGCCTCTTTTTTTAAGCTGCAATAGAGGTCGGTCCAGCTGGCCAGCTCGGTCCAGTAATAGGTGGTGTCTTTAATGCCCGAGTGGATGAAAAAATGGAGCATGGTCAGGGTGACCTGCGGGTCGTTTTTAATGCGGCGCCGGTAAAACTGGATGATATTTTTCGGCCGGAGCCCAAAGCGGGAGGTGTAAAACTCTTCCGTGGGTTCTTCATCGACGGCGATGCGGATGCCCACCTCAAACGGCCCTTTGATGTGTTTTTTCAGCAGCTTGATTTCATTGAAGCTGTCCAGCACCGGAATCAGGCGGTAGGGGCGGGTGGCCATGAAACGGCCGATTTTTCGGGCATAGCTTTCGGTTTTGTAGCCGTTGGCGATGATCATGGTCTGCGGTGGAATCCGCCCTTGCCGATCCAGCAATGCCAGCAGGTCGAGGTCATATTCCGATGAGATCTCGATGTCGGCGCCGGCCGCCAACACCTTTTCCATTACAAAAGCGAAATGGGAACTTTTTGTGCAGTAAGCATAGCGATAATTACCTTTGTATCCCAGCTCATCAATCGCCTTCGAAAAGAAAAACCGTGCTTTATGGATCTGGCTTGCTATTTTGGGAAGGTAAGTGATCCGTAGAGGAGAGCCGTATTTCTTCACGACTTCCGAGAGGTCTAAGCCGTGAAACAGTAGTCGCGTTTCGTCTTCGGTAAGGTCAAAATCGAGGTTGGGCCACTCGTAAGTTTGTTCAACAAGGTCAAAATAAGAAATAGCCATGCGCGCCTGCGTAATTCACAATGGAACGTTGCCGATGGGCCGTGCAAAAAAAGCAAACTGAATGAGAAAGAAGTTCGACTTACTGGGAATCTCCGAGATGGAGTGGGGAGCGGGGCGAAGAGGCGGCTCGCTGGGGCCTGCGGCCCTTCATTTCGCAGCCCTTGAAGGGGGCTGGGATATGGGCTATGGGCGGGCGCCCATCCATTTGCGGGCACCTTACACGCCGGCCCATAAAGAAAGACCCTCGGCGTATTATTTGCATGAATTTGCCGGGTATTATCCACGGCTTTCGATGCAGGTGCGGGAATATGCGCCGGGCCTGCGGCGTTTTCTCTGGTTGTCCGGCGATCATTCCAGCACGCCCGGCTGGTTCCACGGCCTGCGGCATGCGTTTCCCGAGCGTCGCTGGGCAATGGTCTGGATCGACGCCCATGCCGACTTGCACACGCCTTATACGTCGCCGTCGCTGAACGTTCACGGCATGACCGTGGCCATGATGATGAACCTCATCGACCAAGAAGAAGCCATCCGACAGCCCACGCCGGAGATGGTCCGCCAATGGGAACGCATTCTCACGTTTTGCCGGATGCCCGATGAGACGCCGCTCCTGAGCGGCGCCGACCTATTGTATGTAGGCCTTCGGAGCGTGGAGCCGCAGGAAAAACACCTGATCAGCCGCGAACGCATTGAAGGCGTCTGGCTGGATGACCCCGCTTCATTTTCCGTCGAGGCCGTGCTGGCGCATGCCCGGAAAAAATTTGCCGGCTGTGACGCACTTTTTATTTCGTTTGATATCGACGTGATCGATAAGACGCTGGTTCCGGGCACAGGCACGCCCGAACCCGGGGGGATCACGTGGGAACAGGCCCGGCGGCTCCTTCAAGGTCTGTATGCCATGCATCCCATGGTTGCCCTCGAAGTGGTCGAACTCAACCCGCTGCTTGACGTCCAAAATCAAACCGCCGACCGCATGGCGGAAGTGCTGAAATCGGTATTCATCGCCTAAAAATCCGCACCTGCCCGATTTGAACCATAATTAGTATTATGTTAAGTAGGTGATTCTCCCTTGGGCATCCTACCATTTCCCGACCCGGTCATAGGACATGGGCGTTATCGGCTCGGTATGTGGTGCTTTTAATAATTTTGGTATGTCAAACGGCTGCTCCCCCATGAAAAAGGTGTTTTATCTTGGTGCGGTGCTTTTGCTGATGCTCTGGGTGCATCCATCCCCCCTGCGGGCACACGGATTCGGCGAAGACCATCATCACGGGGTTGCTGATGACCCGCACTGGGCCCGACTTGATGAGATTGCACAATATCTGGACCGCCATCCGGAGGCTACGCTGGCCGATCTGCCGATGGAATATCGCCGGCTCCTATCGCCCTCCGTTTTCGACACGGTGCCGCCGGTTCCCTTTTTCACGGGCGATTGCAACGTCCTGGTCCCGGGGATCGTGGCGCTGATTTCCCCCTTCATCGGCTTTCCATGGTTCCCCTTTCACCGGTTTATCCTCGGCGGTTATCCAGTAGAGAATGCACTCCTCTATGCCGTCACATGCGGATGCTGCGGGGCCTTGCCCATCATCGACGGAATTCTGCTCTTTTCAGAAAGCATGGAAATATTGCTCAACCCCGATAAAACCTCATCAAGATATTGCGACTGCAGCAAGTTTTTCCTCTGGGAATGTGGAAAAAACGACGGGGCCCGCAAAAAATGACCTGTCGGCTAAATGGGAAAGTGACGATTTTGATAGTTTTGATATGCTGAACCTATTTTCTCATCATGAAAAAGGTGTTTTTTCTTGGTGCGGCGCTTTTGCTGATGCTGTGGATGCACCCATTTCCCCTGTGGGCGCATGCGTTCGGTGGTGACCATCACCACGGGGTTGCTGATGATCCGCACTGGGCCCGACTCGATGAGATTGCGCAATATCTGGACCGCCATCCGGAGGCTACGCTGGACGACCTGTCCGCCTCCTATCAAAAGATGCTCTCGACGTCGTTCTTTCCCGAGGCGCTTTTCCTTGATGAAAGAGCATACGCCGCCGGTAACATGTTTTTTTACACCTGTTGCGGCTGTTGCGGCCTTTTTTATCCTTTTGAATGGCGTTATTTTATGGGCGACCGCTGTCGGGTTCGATAGCGCGACCGGACAAACCGGCTTTTTCCGTCAGTTGCACGAAGTCAATGTTACACCGTAAGACCGGAGACCGCCGTGATCAGCGAACCCGCCGATATTTCAGCAGGATGGAATTACCGATGACAATGACGTCGGAAAAGGCCATGGAAGCGGCGGCCAGCATTGGATGCAGGTAACCCGCCGCCGCCATCGGAATGGCTACAATGTTATAGGAAAACGCCCAGAAGAGATTTTGCTTGATCACCCGGAAGGTTTGCCGGGCGATCTGGTCGAGTTCAATAATGGAACGCAACCGGTTGGTGATGAGAATGACGTCACCGGCCCGGATGGCCAGGTCGGAAGCTCCGCCGAATGAGACGCCCACGTCGGCGCGTGCCAGCGCCGGGGCGTCGTTGATACCGTCGCCGACGATGCCGACGGTTTCCTGTTGTCGGGCGGCTTCGATGATGTTCATTTTTTCTTCGGGGGTGAGCTCGGCATGCCATGCGTCGATGTGCAGGGCCTCTGCGACTTTTTTCACCCGGGGCGCCCGATCGCCCGAGAGGATGACGGGCCGAATGCCGCGGCTTTTGAGATATTGGATAACCTCCGCCGCATCGGGACGGATTTCATCTTCCAGATAGACCAACGCCACCCATTCGCCATCCACCTGAAGGGCGGCCACGGCGGCTTCGTCGCTGCTTGCCAGCGACTCGGGCACCCGCCCGATAAAGACCGCCTTCCCTTCCCACCGGCCCGAAATACCCTTCCCTTTGTGTTCCTCCACATCGGTCACTTCCGGAACGTCGGTGACGGTATCGGCCAGCATAGCCACGATTCCCCGCGCCAGCGGATGCATCGAATGCTGTTCGATGGCAAACAGCACACCTTTCAATGCAGCTTCTGAATAAGGGCTCGACGGCAACACAGACAACTTCACGGCTTTGAAAGTGCCGGTGGTGAGGGTGCCGGTTTTGTCGAAAAACAACGTCTGGATGCGGGGGATTTTTTCGATGGCGGCCCCGCCCCGAATCAGGATGCCGTGCAGGGCGGCTTTCCCCAGGCCCACCGACACGGCTGTGGGCGTGGCCAGCCCCAGTGCACATGGACAGGAAATCACCAACACCGCCACCCCCCGCAACAGCGCTTCGCTGAACGGCACGCCCACCCACCAATAGTTGATGCCCACGGCGACGAGAGCAATGGTCACTACCACCGGCACGAATACGGCGCTGACTTTGTCGGCCAGCCGCTGCACATTTGCTTTTTGTTGTCGGGCCTGTTTGAGGATGCGGATGATCTCACCCAGCACAGTCTCTTTGCCGGTTTTTTCGGTTTCAATGGTCAGTGAACCATTGACCACGATTGTGCCCGCATAGACCCGATCGCCGGGTTTTCGCTGAAGGGGGATGGATTCTCCCGTCAGCATGCTTTCATCCACATTGGCCGTCCCTTTCACGACAACGCCGTCCACGGGGACGGTTTCTCCCGTTGCCACGACGACCCGATCGCCCACCTGCACCAAATCGATGTCCCGCTCCTCTACCCTGCCGTTCACCAGCACGCGCGCCTGTTTGATTTGCTTTCCGGCCAGCCGTTCCATGGCTTCGGCGGTCTTTTTCACCGCGCGCATTTCCAACCAGTGTCCCACCAGCACCAGCGTGATGATGGCCGCCGTGGTCTCAAAAAAGATCATATCCGCCCGCCCCAGCACCAGCCCGACAATGCTGTAAATGTAGGCGGCGGTGGCTCCCAGCATGATCAACACGTCCATGTTCGGGCTTTTCGATTTCAGCGACTCCCATGCGCCGCGGGCAAAGGCGGCCAACCCGATGCCGTAAACGATGGTGGCGGCGATGAGCTGAAAGTATGGATCGGCGACCAGCCCTTTCACCCCAAACATGGGCAGCAAGAGCGGAAACGTCAGCACGGCGGCGGCCAGCGTCATTCTCACCATCCGGCGGTAATGGCGCCCTTCTTCCCCCTTCTCTACGACCTTATAGCCCATCCGCTCAATGCCCTTTGCGATGGCGGCAAAGTCGGGCGGTGCCTCGCTGGCGAATACGATCTCGCCGGTAATGTAGTCCACATGCACGTCCCGCAGGTTCATGTTTTCCAGATATTTCCGGATGCTGAGGGCGCAGTTGGCACACGTCATCCCTTCCACCTGCACCTGAAAGTGCATGGAGGCCGGCTTCTCGGTCGATGAGCGATGCTGCTTCATTGGCTTGACGGTTGAAAAGAAAATCCGAACGGCAGGAGCAGGTTCATACCCTGAAATACATACACCCACTTGCTGTCCAGATCGTGAAGAAGGACCTCAAAAGGCGCCTGTTGCCGCTGCTCGTATTCGAACATCACCTGTCGGCATGCTCCGCACGGAAAGAGCCCGTGTCCGCGATTGGCCCCCACCACAGCCATGCGCGTGATGAGCGCATCCGGATGGGACGCCCGGGCGGCAAAGAGGGCCACGCGTTCGGCACACAAACCGGAAGGATAGGCCGCGTTTTCCTGATTGTTGCCTGTGACGACGCGACCATCAGAGAAGGCTACGGCCGCTCCAACGGAAAAGCCGGAATAGGGCGCATAGGCCCGCTCCCGCGCCCGCCGGGCTTCCCGAAGCAAATGCCGCTGTGGAAGCGACAGCTTCAAGACAGACACTTTATCATACGTGGCCGAATAAAGTTCACGACCTCCCATGGCCCTTCCGGTTACCTTCATTTGAAAAGCAAAGATAAGTCGCCAACAAGGGGGAAGAGCGGTATCATTCTGTAAACAACCCACGTTTTTACAAATGACACACCACCGATTCACATCATAAAACAATGATGGGCGGTCGGGTTAAATTTTTTATCTACGGATTAAGCAAAATCTATACAAAGCAGCCTTTATCGGATATTTGCAGTTGCCTTATAAAGTCTAACTTTAATGCACGATACAAATCGATCTGCGATCATTTTGTAAACACCCCTGCGAGGTTTTACAAAGCTGAGCATGTTTATTTTTGTATCGCCACGAAAAATCACACACCGAGATGGCCGGCAAAACGACTTTTCCGGAACGACTTGAACGAATCATGACACACTATCGACTCAGCCAGACCGAGATGGCCGAACGACTTCAGGTGTCAAGAGGACAGATTTCCCACTGGCTTTCGGGCCGTAATTCGCCCGGTCTGGAATCGCTGGAACGAATACTTAAAGCCTTTCCCGCCGTCAACCCCGATTGGCTGATTATGGAAAAAGGACCCTTTTTGAGAGAGGAAATGCTTACTTCCCCTTCCCTCTTCTCTGCTTCGGCCGGCTCTTCGCCTGCTCAAGCCGACTTGCCCCCTTCCCCTACGGGCGGCCCCGAATCTTCCCCCGCTGTTCCTTCCTCCCCTCCTCCGGCAGCCGAGGAGCCCCCTCCTGCTCCACCGCCCGACCAGGAGCCCGGCAGGCCTTCATCCGAGCATGCCCCCCTATCCGAGCGGACCGACCGCCTCTTCTCTTCCGACGAATCCGGGAGCGCCGCTCCCGCTGATGCGCCTCCTCCCGCCGCCGGAGAGCAAGCAACGGATGAGCCGGCGGCTTATTTCCATGTAAGCGAACAGCCGATAATGGTAATTTTGTTTTATCCAAACAACCGCTTTCAAACATTCTATCCGGGAAGTATAGCCAACCCATCGCATCATGACCGAAAAGATTCGAGCGATTGAGGACCGCCGCCTTATCAACAACGCCTATCGTCGGCTTTTAAGGACCATTCGTCCATGGAATAACCGACAAGACCTGAAAGAAATCCGCAAGGCTTTTCAATTTGCCCTTCAGGCCCATCAGAATTCGCGCCGTCGTTCGGGCGAGCCGTTTATCATCCATCCCGTGGAAGTGGCCGTCATCGTGGCGCGGGATATCGGTCTTCACGATCGCACGGCCATTATTGCCGCCCTCCTCCACGATGTGGTGGAAGACACCCCTTACAGCATCGAAGACATCGAAGACGTCTTTGGCCAGGAGCTTGCGTCGATTATTCAAGGACTGACCAAGATATCCAATATTGTCCGCCGGTTTGGTCGGGGCACCCAATCTTCCCTGCAAATAGAAACCTTACGTCACCTGTTTCTGACCCTTTCCAGCGATCCCCGCATTATGCTCATCAAACTCGCCGACCGGCTGCATAACCTTCGCACGCTGGATGCGATGCCGGCCCGCGTACAACTGCGAACCGCCTCGGAAACGCTCGAGTTCTACGCGCCCGTGGCCCGCCGGCTGGGGTTGTATGAATGCGCCATGGAAATGGAAGACCTCTCGTTGAAGTTTACCGATCCGCAGATGTATTATCGGATCGAACAACACATCCAGCACTTGCGGCGCGGGCGACAACGCCACCTGTCTCAGTTTATCCGACCGATTGAAGAGGCCCTCCTCAAAGACGGTTACCAACTTCAGATTAAGACGCGGCTGAAGTCTATCTATTCGATTTATCGAAAGGTGGTTACCAAAAAGGTGCCGCTGGAAGAGGTATATGATATTCTGGCTGTTCGGATTATTTTAGACGTGCCGCCGGAAGAAGAGAAAGAAGCCTGCTTTCACGCCTACTCTGTGGTGACGCAATTATATCGGCCCAATCCACAGCGGTTTCGGGATTGGATCACGCATCCCAAGCCCAACGGCTACCGAGCCCTTCACACGACGGTGATGGGACAGGACGGCAAATGGGTGGAAGTCCAGATCCGATCGAAACGGATGGACGAAGAGGCCAACCGCGGCGCCGCTGCACACTGGCGATATAAAGAACAATCTCAGGAATACAACGCCGCCCTCGACGGGTGGATCAAAGAATTGAATGAGATATTCAGCACACACGACACCGTCACGGAAGAAGTGTTAAATGAAATCCGATACGGCCTTTATATCGATTCGATTCAGGTGTTTACCCCACAAGGGAAGCTGATTACCCTGCCTGTGGGTGCAACGGCCCTCGATTTTGCATTCGCCATCCACACCCAGCTGGGTCAGCAGGCGGTGGGCGCCAAAGTGAACGGACGTATCGTGCCGCTGGATCATCCATTGCAAAGCGGCGATCAGGTCCAGATCATCCGCACCCAACGCAACAACGTCAAAGAAGAATGGCTCTCTTTCGTTAAGACGCCTCAGGCCCGGGCGGGCATCCGAAAAGCCCTTCGGAAAGCTTACCAGGAGCGAACGCAAAAAGGAAAAAATCTTCTTTTCCGGCTCATGGAAGAAGAAGGGATTATCCTCACCCAATCCCAGATCGACCAGCTCAGCCGCGACTTTGCCTGTCCCACCCCCCATGAATTTTACCAGCGCATTGGTCAGGGCGTAATTCATGAAGATGAGATTCGGCGGGCATTGCAAGACCTTATTAAAGGTGCGGAAGAGATTCAACCGCCGGTTCCGGTTGCATCTGCTCCCCGTGATGCGAAGCCGCCGTCTCGAATTGTCATCGGGCAGCAGGTCGATTTTCCCGTGCAATTTGCCCAATGTTGCAGCCCGATGCCCGGCGATCGGGTGGCGGGCATCTTTACCTCGCAGCGAATCATCAAAATTCATCAAACAAACTGTCCCTATCTTCTGCGATATTCGGCCCGTTATGGGAAAAAGCTTATCGATGTCTCATGGACGCCCGACTATGGGGATGGGACAAGCACATTTCTGGCCGCCATCCGGCTGGAAGGCGTTGACAGCGTGGGGCTTATCTATCGCGTCACCCAGCTGATTTCCGGATTCTACAAAGTCAATATCCGTTCGTTTCAGATCGATGCGTATGGTGGACACTTTGAAGGGAAAGTGGTTCTCGAATTACCCAATGCCAATGTCCTGCGCAATATCCTTGATCAGCTTCAGAAAATCGACGGTGTTGAGCGGGTTCAGCGCGTCACCCCCGCACTTCATGATGATCGGCCGCGCTTCCGGTCAAGAACAAACGCCCCTCATTCACTTTCGTAAGCCCCAAGACACGTACCCAGGGTGGGACTCGAACCCACACGGGCCTTACGGCCCACAGGATTTTAAGTCCTGTGTGTCTACCGATTCCACCACCTGGGCAAAAGACCGGCGCCGCCGCAAGACGGCCCAAGAGAGCGGGAGACGGGACTCGAACCCGCGACCCCAACCATGGCAAGGTTGTGCTCTACCAACTGAGCTACTCCCGCTTAACGGCGTGGCAAATTTACAACTCCTTTCCTGTTTTGTTCAATTCCGAATCCAAAATTCTTCCCGTTCCGGTCCGGTGGAAACCATGCGAATGGGCACGCCCACCTGGGATTCCACATATTGCAGATAGGCCTGCAACTCGGGTGTGTCCGGAGAAACAGAACGCCACCCCGCCAGTTCCTGATATTCCACCTGATCAAGAACCGGGTCAATCAGGAAGGATTCAAAGGAATAGGGTTGTCCATTTCGGACATACCGGCGGGCTGCTTTTACCTTTTCCCGCCCCGCCAACACGTCCACTTTGGTCATGATCAGTTCGGTGCATCCCGAGACTTTCACAGCATACCGGAGGGCCACCAGGTCGAGCCATCCGATGCGGCGGGGGCGTGAGGTGGTGGCGCCGAACTCGCCGCCGCGACGCCGGAGCGCTTCGCCCATTGGGTTGGTGAGTTCGGTGGGGAACGGTCCTTCCCCCACCCGCGTGGTGTATGCTTTTGTGATGCCGATCACCGAACGGGTGTATTGGCTCCCCACCCCGCCGCCGACATACGCCGACGGCGCAATGGTGTGCGACGAGGTCACATACGGATAAGTCCCGAAAGAGACATCCAGCAAAGCGCCCTGAGCTCCCTCGGCCAGCACGTCCTCTCCTTCTTCGAGGGCCCGCCATATCCGTTCTTGCACATTACGGCCGATGAGCGTCCGCACCTGTTCCACCGCTTCCCACCATTGTTGTTCTTCCCGCGATGAGGGCCCTTCTTCAAATCCCAGTATTTCCAGCAGGGAATGATGATAGTCCCGCAGCCGGCCGTAACGTTGCTTAAAATCAGGATGCATCAAGTCGCCCACCCGTAAGCCCAGCCGGGCCACCTTATCCTGATAGGCGGGGCCGATGCCGCGAAGCGTTGAGCCGATATGCCGGCCGGTGCGGGCTTCTTCCAACGCCCGATCGAGATACTGATGCGTGGGGAGAATCCAGTGGGCCAGCGGCGACATCATCAGCCGCCCCGCCACGTCCACCCCCGCCGCCGCCAGCATGTTGACCTCATCCCGCAAGGCCCGCGGATCGACCACCAACCCCGCACCGATGACGTTCAGCGTCTGCGGATTG
>JALVCQ010000231.1 GCA_027009805.1 Bacteroidota bacterium | reverse complement strand
CAAACGGCGGGCCCCCAAGAAAAAAGGATGGAAGGATATTCCATGTCCTTCGCTCTAAATGATTACCTTTGCACGGCTTTGACCAATCTCTCAAAACGCATACCATAATGATGAGATGTAAATCTGCAGGCTTTACCGCTTTGATTGGGCTCCTTGTGATTCTTGGCGGATGTGGCGGAAAGGAGCGCTCTTCGACCACCGGGTGGGTATATAACGACCCCAAGTGGGGCGGATTTGAGCGGCACGAGTATAAGGAGCAAGAAACGGGTCCCAATCTGGTCCTCGTGAAAGGGGGGACTTTTACGATGGGGCAGGTGGAGCAAGATGTGCTTTTTGAAAACAATGCCTATCCGCGGCGGGTGACCGTATCGAGTTTTTACATCGACCAGACGGAAGTGGCCAATATCGATTATCTGGAATATCTGTGGTGGCTTCGCCGGGTGTTTGTCGATTATCCGGAAGTGTATAAAGATGCGTTGCCCGATACGCTGGCATGGCGCGATCCGCTGGCTTATAATGAGCCATACGTTAAATATTACCTGCGTCATCCGGGATATCACGACTATCCCGTGGTGGGCGTCAGCTGGGTGCAGGCCACCAACTATGCCGCATGGCGGACCGACCGCGTGAATGAAATGATCCTCATTCGGGAAAAATACATCAAGCCAAATCCCGATCAGGTCAATGAAGACAACTTCAACACCGAAGCTTATCTGGCCGGCCAGTATGAACCCCTGGTCCGAAAAGGCAAGAAAAGCTACGTAAAAGGCGAAAAAACCCGTAAAATCCGGATGGAAGACGGTATTCTGTTGCCGGACTACCGCCTGCCGACCGAGGCGGAATGGGAATACGCCGCATTGGCGTTGAACGGGGAAGCCGTGTTTGAAAACATCAATCAACGTCGGGTGTATTCGTGGTCGGGGCTGTCGGTGCGGATGAAAGAAGGACGCCATCGTGGAAAGATGCGGGCCAACTTCCGCCGCGGGCGCGGCGACCTCATGGGGGTGGCCAGCGAGCTCAACGACGCCGCCATGATTACCGCGCCGGTGCGCTCTTACTGGCCCAACGACTTCGGGCTGTATAATATGAGCGGTAACGTGTCGGAATGGGTGATGGACGTCTATCGACCGCTGACCCTGGAAGACGTGACCGACTACAACCCCTATCGCGGAAATGTCTATCAGGTCCCCGAGGTCGATGAAGACGGATTTCTCGCCGAGAAAGACAGCCTGGGACGGATTCGCTATCGGGACGTGACCGTGGAAGAAAACGCCAACCGGCTGAACTATAAAAAAGCCGACAATCGGGGGGCGAAAGATCCCATGGAATACAACGGCGGCGCCCAGAAATATGACTACGGCGTTTCGACGTTGATTAGCAACGAGGCCCGCGTATATAAAGGCGGGTCGTGGAACGACCGGGCTTATTTCCTCAGCCCCGGCGTGCGACGCTTTATGGACCAGAACGCTGCATCCTCCACCATCGGCTTCCGGTGTGCCATGGTAAGGGTGGGGCCCATGAAATCGGTCGAGGACGAATAAACCTATCAATATAACTTTCCCATGAAGTTCCTTACATATTGGCTTCTCGGATTGCCCTTTCTGCTGTGGGGACAGTCGGTCACCATGGAAGTGGGCGGCCTGGCTTCCAACTTCGCCGACCCTGACGATCAAATCATCGGTGGATGGTGGAAATTCGGCCCCACAGGCGGCGTCGGACTTGAATTTGGAAAACATACGGCCTTTACCCTCGGCGTGAATTATGCCCCCAAGGGAACATCTATCCTATATCGTGAGTCCATCACGCACCTTTTTGCCGACACGGTGATCTCGGAAGCATTGGTCTCCGGAGCGATGAACTTTACTTATGTGACCTTGCCGATCACGATGAAGTTCCGTTTTGACGTGGGGCCCGATCCCATCATTCCTTATGACCCGCCATACAGCAAGACGGCCATTCGCTTGGTGTTGGGCGGATATGGCGGCTATCTGTTGGGCGCCCGTTTTTCCGGTGTGCGCAAAATGGAAAAATTGACGATTTATTCGGTAGGTGAGGAATATCATTTTGAGGGCGCTGATGAGATCGCCCAGAAAGCCGCCCAGGAGTTCCCCGAGTTTAAGGACCTTTTCGAGGGCGGCGACACCACCGCCGACCTGACCAAGCCCGTCCCCTACGAAGACGGCAAAGACCGCAACGCATTTAAGCCGTACGATGCCGGCGTAATCGCTGGAATAGAGTTTTACAATCGGCTCAATAAACGCGCACACGTGGTCGTAGGCTTTCGGGCCGATGTGGGCCTGATCAATATCAATGACTACGCCTACGCGAAAACGTCTTATGACGGGAGCGGAAGGTTGGTCATTGAACCTTTCAAACTCCAGACGCAGTCGGTGACGGCGTATTTCCAATATGGCTTCCGCTTGGGACGCTAAAAGGAAAAGGGCGCACTTTACCATCCTGCTGGTTGTTCTCTGGGGCATCATCGGAGGCGCCGGTGGAAGCTTCTGGGCGGCTTGTTCTTCCGCCGACTCATCGCCCCCGCCGATGGATGCATTCTTAAAGGAGGCTTTCTCCGGCGAAGAGGGGGCGCTGGCCCATGCAGTGGCCAAGTACGGCGATTCCGCCATGGTCTCGGAGGAATTGTCGATATTTCTCTTAACCCATCCTGTGGTGTTGGATACCGTCACCGAGGCGAATGAAACGGTTTGTTATCACGTCGAAGCCGAGGCGGGAATCCAACACCGGCGCTATCGCTTTTGCTGGAAAGGTGCACAACTGGTCGGCGTCGAAGACCTGGGAATGGTCACCGATGAATAGCCCCCTTCGACAGCATCTTACCGAACCGGCTGTTGAAGCATTTGTCCAGAGGCTGGAAGAACCTGCCTATCGAGCAAGACAGGTTGTCGGTGCATTATACGGTCATCTTTTAACCGGTGGCTGGGAAGCGTTGACCATGCTCCCGCGGCGGATGCGACAAAGGTGGGCGGCGGCGTTTTATTTCCCATCACTGGAAACGGAACGTGTGATGCACAGCGAGGACGGCACGGTGAAGTTTTCCTATCGCCTTGCCGACGGAGCATCAATCGAAGGCGTGTTGATCCCTGCGGCCGGTCGCCTCACCGCTTGCATTTCGTCGCAGGTGGGATGCAGCCTCGATTGTTCGTTTTGTGCCACGGGGCAATTAAAGCGGGTCCGTAATCTCACCGACTTTGAGATGGCCCGACAGGTCCTGGTGATGAACGATTGGGCGCAGCAGCACTTGGGACGTCGGATTACCAACGTGGTGTTAATGGGAATGGGCGAGCCATTGTTAAACTACGCCAATGCGGCGCGGGCGGTTCGGGCGCTTCATGTCCGGTCGTCTTATCAGTTTGGGTGGAAACGCATCACCCTGTCCACCTCGGGAATTGCCAAGGGGATCCGGCGGATGGCCGACGACGCTCTGCCGGCTCGCCTGGCCCTTTCGCTGCATTCGGCCGTTCCTGAGAAACGGGCGGCAATCATGTCGATTGGTCAGTCTAATTCAATAGAAATGTTGTCGGGGGCGTTGCGATATTATGTGAAGAAAACCCGCAGGAAGGTGACGCTGGAATATGTGTTGCTGGACGGCGTCAACGACTCGGAAGCGGATGCTCGGGCGCTGGTGCGCTTTGCCAGCCATTTTGCCAGTAAGGTGAATTTGATTGAATATAATCCTGTCCCCGGCATTCCTTATCAGCCTTCGCCGCCGCAGACCGTGGCGCGTTTTCTTCGCCTTCTTCAAGAAAAAGGATTTCGGGTGATGCTTCGGCACAGCCGTGGAAAAGACATTATGGCGGCATGTGGACAGTTGGCTCATTATGCTGCTCAAAAACATTCGTAAGCGATGGCAAGAAAGACAAAGAAACAGGACCGTCCGCGTATTCTGGTGGTGGATGATGAGCCGGATGTGTTGCATACGCTGCAGGAGATACTTCAATTTGAGGGATACGAGGTGGATGCCGCCGATTCGGCTCGGGCGGCGTTGAAGCGACTGGAGAAGACCGCTTATGCGGTGGTGTTGACCGACGTGAAGATGCCCGCTATGGATGGGCTGGAAATGTTGGCACGCATCCGGGAAGGGCATCCTGAACTGCCGGTGGTGATGATCTCCGGACATGGCACCATCGATATGGCCGTGGAAGCCGTTAAAAAGGGGGCTTTTGATTTTATCACCAAACCGCCGGACCTTCAACGCTTGTTGATTAGCATTCAGCACGCCCTGGAACGAAGCTCGCTGGCGCAGGAGACCGTCCGTCTGCGGCGGAAGGTCAGGGGCCTGCGGGAAATCATCGGGCAATCGGAGGCCGTTCAAAGGGTGAAAGCCCTCATCGACAAGGTGGCGCCCACCGAAGCCCGGGTGTTGATCATGGGCGAAAGCGGAACGGGAAAAGAGCTGGTGGCACGATGGATTCATGAGAAAAGCCGCCGACGGGGCGGACCGTTTGTGGACGTCAACTGTGCGGCCATCCCTTCCGAACTGATTGAAAGCGAGCTTTTCGGACACGAAAAGGGCGCTTTTACGCATGCGGTCAAGATGCGGGTCGGGAAGTTTGAGGAGGCCTCGGAGGGAACGCTTTTCCTGGATGAAGTGGGTGACATGAGCCTGTCGGCGCAGGCGAAGGTGTTGCGGGTGTTGCAGGAAAAGCAAGTGGCGCGTGTGGGCGGGAACGAGTCCATTCCGGTCAATCCGCGGGTGGTGGCGGCGACGAATAAAAACGTAGAGTCGGAAATAGCGGCGGGCCGGTTTCGGGATGACTTGTTTCATCGGCTGGCGGTGGTGGTCATCACGGTGCCGCCCTTGCGGCAACGCCGAGAGGATATTCCCTTGCTGATCGAGGCTTTTCGAGACGAAATCAGTGAAGATTACGCCCTGCCGGTGAAAACATTTACGCCGGAGGCCATGGCATGGTTGCAAAGCCTCCCGTGGCGGGGCAATGTCCGTGAACTTCGGAATGCCGTAGAGCGCTTCGTCATCCTGGGAAGCGAAGAAATCACCAGAGAGGAGGCGGAACAACTTCTGGGGAGGGGCGAAGACTTCCGAATAGAGCTCAATATTCGGGACCTGACCTTGAAGCAGATCGCCGATCATGCGGCACGAACGGCCGTTCGCCGATATTATGCGTATTATCAAGACCCCGCCGAGGTCGCTCGGCTGCTCGCCGTGTCGGAAGCGGACGTTAAAAGGTGGCTGGCGGACGCTGCTGAGGAAGGTCCCGAACCGGCAGGATCATAACGGTCAGGGTGCAGAAAGCCACGCGGCGGCCCTCCTCGTCCTGAATGTCAATTTTCCACAGGTGGGTTTTCCGGCCCAGATGAAGCGGATAGGCCCGGGCCGTGACGATGCCTTCGGTCTTTCCCCGCAGGTGATTGCATTTGATTTCCAGCCCCAACGAATAGAACTTCGTCCGGTCGATGCATAAATAAGCCGCCATACTGCCTACGTGTTCGGCCAGGGCGGCCGAGGCGCCGCCGTGCAACAGCCCTAATGGCTGGCGGGTGGCGGGGTGGACGGGCATGGTGGCTTCCAGATATTCAGGAGTCACCTTCGTGAAGGTGATGCCAAGCGCCTCTCCGATGGTGCCGCGGTTCCTTTCATTCAGGGCTTCGACGGGAATGGACGCATCAATCATGGCCGATGGATTAAGGCCCGGCAAAAGTAGGCGTTGGATGGCTCCATGTGCCGTAAAAAAGAATATGGGCCGGACCGGAAAGCATCATGTCGGTGAAACGGTCTTTTCGGGCCGAAAAAGACACAGTAAGCGTGCCCCCCCGGGCATACAGTGTGACGGGCGGGGATAGTCGGCGTAATTGGTGAAGGGCGATGGCGGCGGCCACCGCTCCGGTGCCGCAGGCCAGCGTCTCGTCTTCAACGCCCCGCTCAAACGTGCGCATATACCATTGCCCGCCTTCTTGATATATCATATTCACATTTACGCCGTCGGGACGGAATGTGTGCCGGATGGGGCGCGCCCACTTCTTAAATGAAAAATCGGTTGGAATATCCGAAAAGAGCGCCACGTAATGCGGCGAACCGGTGTCCACAAATACGGCATCGGCGCCCGCCGGCTCGGGAAGCGCCGCATCACACATGCTCACGGATATTCGGTCGTCATCGTCACGGAAGGCCCGGTGAGGCCCGTCGGAAGCCGTGAAAGAAGCCTCGCTGCGGTCGGACTTTTGAAAATAGAAGCGGGCCAAGCAGCGCGCCCCGTTGCCGCAAAACGTCCCTTCATGACCGTCGGCGTTATAGTAGGTCATGTGATAGTCCGTGTCTTGACTTTGCGGCCGGCCGAGGACCAGAATGCC
>JALVCQ010000230.1 GCA_027009805.1 Bacteroidota bacterium | reverse complement strand
GCCGCGCCAGTGTGAAGTCATATTCCCCGATGCCGTTATCGACGATGGGATATTCGACGAGGTGGCAATTTTTGTATTCCGAGGGCCTACGCAAAAAGCCAATGGCATCGGGGTCGGCTTCGCCCATCTGATGAAGCATCTCGTAGAGGCGCCAGGCGTATCCGGTCTGGTCTTGCGCAATCGAGTTCAGGGCGATGTCTTCTTCGAGGATGGGGCCCAGACCCACCCATTCCGAATTGCGATGGCCCATAATCAGGGCGTCGTCGCCCATCTTATAGAGAAGTTCCTTGATGGCTTGTTGTGGTGTGTGGTTCATTTTTTCTGACTTTTCTTATACCGTTCGATTTTTTCCTTCACCTTATAGGCGAAGGGTTCGCGGTGGATTTTTTCCGGAGTAGTGGCAAAGATGGCTTCGTCTTCGGGCGAGGTGGCATACACCTGATCGGAAGGGACCACCCAGAGGCGGACGGTGGTGCCCCGCCGGGCATATTGCTCTTTGGCGAAAGCCAGGGCCATTTCGGGCGTGGGGGCGTGCACGATGCCGACGTGCACCGGCTGGGTGCCCCGTTTTTTCATGTGAAAGACCTCATAGGTGGGCCACTGCTCGCCGGCTGTCAGCGGACGCTGCGGCTGCCAGTGTTCTTCCCGAAATTCGAGGCGTTCGACACGCGGGTCCAACGAGATGATTTTCATCGCTGCTGATTTTTAAGCAAATGGTGTGACGTAGCTCCGCTCAGGTTTTTGCAGGGCCTGCCGGATCCATCGGCCGTGTTCTTCGGCCCATCGGCGCACGGCCAGCCGTTCTTTGTTGAGCGGCCCGTCGCCGTTAATCACGCGGAAAAACTCGTCCCAATCGGGGTCGGAATATTCCCACTTGCCGGTTTCGGGGTCTTTCCGCAGGGCGGGGTCGGGCAGCGTGAGGCCCAGCTCCCAGATTTTGGGCACGTATTGGTCGAGATACCACTGGCGCATTTCGTCGTTGGTGGCCATTTTGACTTTCCAGCGCGTCAGCAGTTTCGTGTGCGTGGAGATGTTGTCGGGCGGCCCGAAGAAGTGCATCAGCGGCTGCCACCAGCGGTTCAGGGCATCTTGGATCATCGCCCGCTGGGCGGGCGTGCCCGTGGCCAGCGCCACGAAGGCGTCGTGCCCCTGCTTCAGGTGAAAGGCCTCTTCGTAGCAGATGCGTTCCAGCGCCCGCACATAGGGCCCATACGACCCCTTGGCATTGGTGACCTGATTGATGATGGCGCCAGCATCCACCAGAAAGCCTATCAAAGCCACGTCGGCCCACGTTTTCGCCGGATAGTTGAAGACGTTGGAATATTTCGACTTGCCCGCCAGCAAGTCGTTAATCATCTCTTCACGGGTTTTTCCCAGCGTTTCGGCGGCGCTATACAGCAATTGGGCGTGGCCGATTTCGTCCTGCACCTTGGCCATCAGGGCCATTTTGCGCCGAAAGCCGGGCGCGCGGGTAATCCACGTCCCTTCCGGCAACGCACCGATGATCTCGGAATGGGCATGCTGCTCGATCATGCGCAACACCTGCCGCCGATACAGCTGGGGCATCCAGTCGTCGGGCTCGATTTTCTCGCCCCGCTGAATGCGGTCTTCAAACTCGGCAAGCTTCTCAGGGTCTTCATTTTTCAACAATTCCGCAAACTGCCCGTATTCTTCCTCACTGATGTGGATGGTTCCGTACATGCTGCTTCATTTAACGGCGGAAATTTAATGAGAAAAGCCTTCGCTCAGGTGCCGCCCTTCAATTTAGAAGCAGTCGAAAAAGGATATATCTGTTTCCGTTGTTGTTGTTTTCTTTTAGGCGTGTCCCGACGGCGCCTTCATGGGCGCAGCAATGCTGCGCCCCAACCATATGCCGTACCCCTGCGTGCGTTTCCCGTTGTTTTCGCCGTTCGTGCAGGGCCAGAGGTGCCCCATCCGCATGCCCATCATAGAAGTGGACAGGATGCCCTTACCTTTGCACCCCTTGAAAAATATCCTTAGCCATGTCAAACACACAAAAAACCCGGTTATTTATTATCGGTGCAGGTCCGGCGGGCTACACCGCAGCCATCTATGCCGCCCGGGCCGACCTCAACCCCGTGATGTATGCCGGACCGCAACCCGGCGGGCAACTGATGATCACTTCCGACGTGGAAAACTATCCCGGCTTCCCCGAAGGCATTCAGGGCCCGGAGATGATGGAGCTTTTCCGCAAACAGGCCGAGCGGTTCGGGACGAAAATCACCTATGCCACGGTCACCAAAGTAGATTTTTCCGTCCGTCCGTTCCGCATCGAAGCCGACGACCAGTCGGTATGGGAAGCCGATGCGGTCATCATCGCCACGGGTGCTTCGGCCAAATGGCTGGGCCTGGAAAAAGAAGAAAAGCTGTACGGCCGGGGCGTGTCGGCCTGTGCCGTATGTGACGGGTTTTTCTACCGGGGCCAAGACGTGGCCGTAGTGGGCGGTGGCGACACCGCGGCCGAAGAGGCGCTTTACCTTTCCAAGCTGGCCCGTAAGGTCTATATGCTGGTGCGGCGCGATGTGTTCCGGGCTTCTAAAATCATGCAGAAGCGCATCATGGAAGCCCCCAACATCGAAGTGCTTTTCAATCACGAAACCGTCGATTTGCTTGGCGAAAACGAATTGGAAGGCGTGGTGGCCGTCAACAACAAAACCGGCGAAAAGAAAACCTTGACGGTGCAGGGCTTTTTTGTGGCCATCGGCCATAAGCCCAACACCGAGATTTTCAAAGGTCAGGTGGAAATGGACGAGCAGGGCTATATCATCACCCGTGCCGGTTCCACGGCCACCAACGTCAAGGGGGTGTTTGCCGCCGGCGACGTCCAGGACAAAATTTATCGCCAGGCCGTGACCGCCGCCGGCACCGGCTGTATGGCGGCCCTGGATGCCGAGCGGTTCCTCAGCGGTCTGGAAGGATAGGATGCCTGAATGAGCTGGCATCGTCCGGAAGTGCTGTGGGGGCTGTTGCTGCTGGCCGTTCCCATCATTATTCATCTATTCCATTTTCGCCGGGCCCGTCGGGTGCTGTTTTCCAATGTGGCGCTCTTGGAGGCGCTGCGGCGGCAGCGGCACCGGTTTCGTCGGCTGCGTCACCTGTTGGCATTGGCATTGCGCATGCTGGCCCTGGCGGCGCTCATCATGGCATTTGCCGGGCCCTATATGCCCGGCACGCTGGGCGATGTGGCCGGCGGCGGGCGACTCACACTCTTCATCGACAACTCGTGGTCGATGAGTTACAGCCCGCAACACATCGCTCTTTTCGACCGCGCCCGGGCAAAAGCGCTGGAAATCCTCGACGCCCTGCCGCCGCAAACCCGCGTGCAAATCCTCACGCACCGCTTTTCCGCCGAAGAAGACCTGTTCGTCTCTCCGGCCGACGCCCGCCGCCGCATCCAGCAGCTGACGCTGTGGCCGGTGCAGCGCACCTTCTCGCAGATTCAACGCCACATCAGCGAAAACATCTACGGGCTGACCCCTCAGCAGGTGCTTTTCATTTCCGACTTTCAGCGCACCCTGCTGACCGATACCATCCGGTGGACCATTCCGGCCACGGCGCTGATGACTCAGCCGCCGGATTCCGCCGCCAATACGTGGGTGGACCACGCCGCCATTGACGTGCCGCTGGTATTACCTATGCAACAGGTGAAGCTGAAAGCCACGTTGCAGGGCATTTTATATCGGCCTCGGGACGTGGACGTGACCCTGAAGGTGGGGAAATACATTCACCTGACCGAACAGATCACGCTGGAACAGGGCCGCGCCCGGAAAACCGTCCCGTTTTCGCTGCGGGTGCGGGCCGACCAACCCGCGCACGGATGGGTGGCCGCCACACCGGACGCCCTTTCTGTGGACGACCGGTATTATTTTGCCCTGCCGGTTGTCTCGCGCGTCCGGATTCTTTATCTCTATGGCGACCGGCCGGCACCTGCAGTGGAAGCCGTGTTTCGGGATGACTCGCTTTTCATGCTGGAAAGCGTCTCGGCCCGCAACTGGCGGGAGGAGTTGCTGAACGGCACCGCGGTGGTGATCGCCGAAGCCGCGGCGGACATCCCGCCCGGGATCTGGAACCGCCTCGAGGCTTTCGTCACCGCCGGCGGCAACGTGTTACTGCTTGGCCGGGGAACAACGTCGCAGGCCGTATGGACGCGGTGGGGCCTTCCGCACGTGGTGGCATGGCAAAAGGGAAACGATATGATCGTGCCCACGGAGCACCCCTTTTTCGGCGACGTCTTTCGCCGGCGCTCGGGCAGCGTGGCCTGGCCGGAAGTGTCGAGCCGTCCGGTGCTGAACCGCCGGCAGGGTATCGCCCTGCTGGAAGGCCGGATTTACCGAACACCTTATTTGCTGCTCCACCGAAAAGGGCAGGGACACGTGTTTCAGTTGGTCCCGCCGCTCGATTCCGTTCCGGCGCTGGTCCGGCATGCCCTGTGGGTGCCCATGCTCATCAAACCGGCCCTTTACGGAAAAGCCCAACCCATCGCCTACGAACTCCGCCCTTCCGCTATGCTCACGATTCCCTATGCGGGCGACCGCCTCCCCGCATTGAAGGCCGTCAACGTCCTCACAGGCGAAGAAAAGCCGTTACGGGGAATGCTCAGCCCCTATGGCCTTCGCATTCCGCTGCTGCCGCTCGAAACGCCGGGCGTTTATCGGATTGCTTTCGCGGATCGGCCGGATTCCGTGCGGGCGGTGGCGGCGGTCAACCTGGAACGGAAAGAGTCGGTCCTTCGCTATTTGTCCGCCGAAGAGCTGGCCGAGCTCGGGTTCCGTCCGCTTTCCGGTGAAGAAAGCCGCTGGGAAGGGGCGCTGACGGGAAGGGAGCTGTGGCCGTGGTTGTTAATTTCAGCACTGGCATTTTTGCTGGCTGAAATGTTCGTTCTTCGAAATCATACTGAATGACGTGGATTCGGAATGCTCGGGTGGCCGACGTGCGCTCGCCCTTTTATGGGGAGGTGGTGGACCTCCATATTGCGGATGGGCGCATTGCCGCCGTGGGGCCTTCGGTGGGCGATTCCGATGGCCCGGTCGTCGATGCGGCAGGCATGTGGGTGTTTCCGGCCATGGTGGATGTGATGGCCCGCTGGGGTGAGCCGGCTTCCGACGCCACAGAAACCCTCGAAAGCGGGATCCGTTCGGCCATGCAGGGCGGTTTTTCCCACGTTTTTCTTTCGCCGCTGAGTTATCCCTTTTATCATGACGGGGCCGCTATCGAGGCATTGCTGTCCCGCACCGTCTCGGCGCCTATTTTCGTTCATCCCATCGGCAGTGCTTCCGCTCATCTGGACACGTGGCAGCTGGGGCCTATCGGCGAGATGGTGGAAGCCGGCGCAGCCGCCGTTGCCGTGGCGTGCGGGTCGGTGTCGGCCCGGCACATCCAGTCTTTGATGGAATATATGCAACGGTGGGAAGTGCCGCTGATTGTTTCGCCCCGGCCCGGGCCCGAGATGCTGGTATGGGAAGGGCCCACCGCCGTCCGAATGGGCCTGCCCGGCATCCGTCCGGAAGCCGAACGGGAATGGGCGGCCACCCTTCGGAACCTCAGCCGGCGCACCGAAGTTGATGTCCTCTTTTACCCGTTTTCCGATCCGGAGGCGGTCCTGATGAGCGAGGACCACTTCCATCCAGCCACCGATGGCTTTCACCTGGTGTGGAATGATGAGAAACTGCTCACGTGGGACGCCCGCTTTAAGTTTTCTCCGCCGCTGCACTTCCATGCCGGCAAAGACCGCCCGGAAATCCTCGACCACATGGCCTTCATTGCATCCGGCCATCATCCCGTTTTGCAGCACCATAAGGAAAACGACTTCCTCACAGCCGCGCCCGGCGCCATCGGCCATGCCACGCTGTTGCCTCTGTTGCAAAGCGCTTTTGAAACACGGGACTTCCACCAAAAGATCCTTCCGCTGCTGACCCACCGCCCCCGGGAATTGATGGGCTTGCCGGCGGTGGTCGTCGAAGCCGGAGCCCCGGCCGAACTGGTGCTGTATCATCCCGACGAGACGTGGACGTTGGACGCCTCCACCAACGCCTCCCGCTCCATCAACTCGCCGCTGTGGGGACGGCCGCTCACGGGGCGGGTTCACCGGCTGATCACGCCGCGGGGCACGTTTAACGTAACCGACTTATGAACTGGAAACAATGGTGGCCCATCATCCTGCGGTATGGCTTGTTGGCCGCCGCCGGCAGCGTGTTGCTGGCAGCCTTGCCTTACACGGTCGGCAACCGGGACTGGTTCGTTTCATCGCGGGTGAATGTGGTGTTGTCTTTGCTTCAACTGGCGTGGGGCATCGTGTGCGCCCTGATGGCCGTTCGGCGCTGGCGCGCCCTGCACGAAGGGCGGG
>JALVCQ010000229.1 GCA_027009805.1 Bacteroidota bacterium | reverse complement strand
CACATCGTCGGTTGTAAGGGCCAGCAACTCGGCCCGACGGATGCCCGTGCTTGCCAATATCAAAAATACGACTTTGTCCCTCAACGGCGGCCACTGTTCGGGAATTTCGTCGAGCCATTCGGCGAGAGCGCGCATTTCTTCATCGGAAAGAAAGGACGGGACCTTCGGCGCTGTGGGGACCGTCTCGAGGACGCGGCTCCATGCAGGCGGGCGGCCCTGACGGGCCTCGAACATGCGGGCCAACGTCCGCAAAGTCATCATCTTCCGGTTCAGGGTTCGGCGGGCATATCCCCGCCGGGTCAGGAACATCAAATAGTTTTCGATGTCGGAAGGCGGCAATGCTGCAAGGTCCTCCGTTTCTTTTTTTAGGAAAGCCAGCAATTGCGTCACATCGCTGCGGTAGGCTGCGATGGTGTGGGGGGAATATCCGCGGGCTTTCAGGTAGGCTTCAAAAGCCTCGGCCCGCATCAGCCCTTCAACGTCCGCATCCGCTCCCGATAGGCCGCCCGTAAGATCTGATTGCGGCGACGCACCGAGGGCTTCTCATAATACATCCGCCGACGATACTCGCGCAGCACTTTGCTTTGTTCGACCAGCTTACGAAACCGCTTAAGCGCACGATCGATCGGCTCGTTGTCCTGGATGTTCAGGCGAATCATAGTTTCGGTTTATCTCCTGTTGGGGGCGCAAAGGTAATATTTCGCAGCGCATTGTTGCCGAAGGGCGTAAAAGCTGAAACAGCCGGTTACAGCTCACACGCACAAAAGATCCAGGTCAAAAAGGGGAAAATGTGAGCCGAATCCAGTATATTTGTGAGCCGAATCGTGGGGAAATATGGAATTAGACAAACTGATCATTGCGTTTTTACACAGGAACCCTCACAGTTCATCCAGGGAAATCCAGCAAGGCATATCTGAAAAGAGGAGCATTGCCACAGTGAAAAGAACGTTATCAAAACTGGCATCAGAGCGATTAATTACCATCACCGGAAAAGGCAGAGCAACCCGATATAGGCTCTCTCCTTATTACAACCTGATCCGTGAATTTGACTTGGACGACTATTACGAAAAAGAAATTGACGAAAGAATCATCATCGATCGCTTTAATTTTTCCCTGCTAAGGGACATCCTTCCTGCTGCTGTGTTATTTACCGAAGAAGAGTCGGCCCGGTTGGCTAGGCTGCACAAGGAGTTTGAACAAAACATGTCGAAGCTTAGTGAATATGAAATCAGGAAAGAGTTTGAGCGGCTTGCTATTGATTTAAGCTGGAAGTCCTCGCAAATAGAAGGCAATACTTATTCCTTACTGGAAACGGAGAGACTTCTAAGGGAAAAAGAAACAGCGGCGGGAAAATCAAAAGAAGAGGCAATTATGTTGCTTAATCATAAGGAGGCCATTGATTTTATCATAGAAAACCCTGACTATTTATTTCCGCTGTCGGTGTCGAAGATAGAGGATATTCACAGCATACTGATCAGAGAGTTGTCAGTGCCCAGGAACATCAGAAGAGGAAAAGTAGGCATTTCCGGCACCAATTATCGCCCCATTGACAACGAGTTTCAAATACAAGAAGCTTTATCACTGGCTTGCAATTTAATCAATCGCAGGGAAAATGTGTTTGAGCAAGCCTTGCTTGCCCTTGTGCTTATCTCTTATATCCAACCATTTGTTGACGGAAATAAGAGAACGGCGAGGATCGTAAGTAATGCCATCTTAATCCATCACCGGTATTGTCCGGTTTCTTTCAGGACCGTTGACAGCATTGAATACAAAAAAGCAATACTGCTGTTCTACGAGCAGAACAATATCTCAGCGATAAAGCGCATATTTATTGAGCAATATGCGTTCGCAGTAAAAACGTATTTTTGAGTTGGACGGCTTCATAAAGTTCATGCACACGTAATAAACGGGGGGGGAGAGGGGTTTGGAGATGCCGGGCTGAACCACACCGAAATAGTTCAAATCGGAGGTGACCCGGTAGGATACGATCGGGCTGCCCCTGCTTACCTAAATGGCAGGGCGTTCGATATTCCAATTCTCTGGCCGCTTCTATGCCTAAGGGGCGGGGGCAACCTCAAAGGAGATTACGCGTGAATGACGCGGTCCATAGCGTCGAGGGCGGCTTCCTTAAAAGCTTCGGAGAAGGTGGGATGTGCGAAGGTCATGCGTGCGACGTCGTCGGCGGTGGCCCGATATTCCATGGCGATGACGGCTTCGGCGATCATGTCGGCGGCCCGGGCGGCGGCGATGTGCACGCCGATGATTTCTTCGGTCCGCTCGTCGATGAGCACTTTGACGAGCCCGTCGGCTTCCCCGCCGGCCACGGCCCGTCCGTTGGCTTTCATGTGAAAGAGGCCCTTGCGGTAGGGGCGGCCTTCTGCTTTCAGCCGGTCTTCGGTATAGCCTACGCCGGCGAGTTCGGGGGCGGTGTACACCACCGACGGGATGAGGAAATGATTCAGTCGGCGGGGCGCGTCGGCGATGGCTTCGGCGGCGAAGATGCCTTCTTCGGAGGCCTTATGGGCCAGCATGGGACCGGCCACTACGTCGCCGATGGCGTAGATGTGTGGCTGGGCCGTTTGGAGGTGTTCGTTGACAGGGATGCGGCCGCGGTCGTCGGTGACCAGGCCGGCTTTTTCGAGGGCGAGGCCGTCGGTGTAGGGTCGGCGGCCGATGGCCACCAGGCAATGATCGGCCGTCTCTGATATGACCTTGCCGCTTTTACGGCGGTGGGCGGCTGTGACCTTGACCTTCTGGCGGGTGGGTTTCACGGCCGTGACTTCGTGGGAGAGATGCAGCTGAATACCCAGTTTTTTCAGCTGTCGCTGGAGGATGCGGGCCAGGTCTTCGTCCATTCCGGGGATGAGGCGGTCGAGGTATTCAAAGATGCTCACCTCCACGCCCAGCCGCGCATACACCGAGCCCAGCTCTACGCCGATGATGCCGCCGCCCACCACGGCCAGCCGCCGCGGGAGTCTCGGCAACGACAAGGCTTCGGTGGAAGAGATGATGCGTTTTTTATCGAAGGGGGCCGCGGGCAACGGCATGGGCTTCGAGCCGGTGGCGATGATGATATGGGCGCCGCGGAGCACCGCCTTTTGCTTCCCTTCGCGGGAGACCGTCACCGTATGGGCGTCTTGAAAGGCGCCTGTGCCCTGAAACACCGAAACCTTGTTCTTCTTCATCAGAAAGGCCACGCCGCCGGTGATTTTTTCCACCACCTTGTTCTTGTATTCGATAAGGGTGGAAAAGTCCGGCTTGCCTTTGAGGTCGAAGCCCATGGCGGGGAGGTCGTGGAGGGCCCGATGATAGCTTTCGGTGGCCGATAGCAAAGCTTTCGAGGGGATGCAGCCGACATTCAGGCAGGTGCCGCCGAGCGTGGGATATTTTTCCACCAGCGCCACCGACAGGCCCAGCTGGGCGGCCCGAATGGCGGCCACGTAGCCGCCGGGGCCGGAACCAATCACAACAACGTCGTAGGTGTTCATATGGCAAAAGATTAGACGCCGAGCAGCAGGCGCCCGGGGTCTTCCATCAGCTCTTTGACGCGGAAGAGAAAGCTGACCGCTTCGCGCCCGTCGATCAGGCGGTGGTCGTAGGAAAGGGCCACATACATGATGGGGCGGATGACCACTTCGCCGTTGACGGCCACAGGCCGCTCGACGATGCGATGCAAGCCGAGGATGGCCGATTGCGGATAGTTCAGGATGGGAGTGGACAGCATCGAGCCGAAGACGCCGCCGTTGGTAATCGAGAAGGTGCCGCCGGTCAGATCGTCCACGGTGAGCTGGTTGTTTCGGGCTTTTCGGGCGAGTTCGGCTACGGCGGCTTCGAGTTGCGGGAGGGTCATCAGGTCGGCATCCCGAATCACAGGGACCACCAGCCCCCGCGGGGTCGAAACGGCCATGCCCAGATCCACATAATCGAAATAAACAATCTCATCGCCTTCGATGCGGGCATTGACGGCGGGCCATTCTTTGAGGGCCTCACAGACGGCCTTCGAGAAGAAGGACATGAAGCCCAGCTTGACGCCGTATTTTTTCTGGAAGGCTTCTTTGTATTGCTTTCGCAGCGCCATCACCGCCTTCATGTCGATCTCGTTGAAGGTGGTGAGCATGGCGGTGTTTTGCTTGGCTTCCATGAGACGGCGGGCGATGGTCCGGCGCAGCATCGACATCCGTTCTCGGCGTTCGCGGCGCTCACGCACACCGCTGAGCGGGGGCACGTTGACCGTCGGCGGTTCTTCCGTCAGGGGTGCAACGGAAGCTTCCGCTGCGGCTTTTTCCGCCATGGCCCGCTGAACGTCGGCTTTGGTGATTCGGCCTTCCCGGCCGGTGCCTTCCACGTCCTGCGGTGTCAGTTTTGCCTGCGTCATCAGTGCTTCGGCGGCCGGTGAAGGGTGTTTCTTCTCTTCGGCCGGTGCGGGCGGGGACGTCGGGACGTCGGCGGAAACGTCGGCGGGGGCCGGTTCGGCCTGAGGTGCCGGATTCTGATCCGATTCGGCGGCTTCGTCGATAAGGGCCACCACGTCACCCACCTTGACGATGTCACCCTCGGCCGCTTTAATCTTCAACACGCCTGCTGCCGGCGCCGGCAGCTCAAATGACGCCTTGTCGGAGTCGATTTCGGCGATGGGCTCATCGGTCTCCACATAGTCGCCGTCTTCCTTCAGCCATGCAGCGATTTGCACTTCCGTGACCGACTCGCCTACTTCGGGGATTCTGACTTCAAGCATTCAATAAAAGTTTTCGATGGTTAAACAATTTTGCCCACCACGCTTTCGACGGGAACGATTTGTCCTTCTTCCACCAGAATATGCAGGATGCCGTCGGCCGGCGCGTGTAACGTATAGGTTTGCCCTCCGCCTTCATATTCCACGATGGGTTCATCGGTCCTTACCCGTGCCCCATCGGGTCTGACCCATAGAACAATCAGTACATCCGTAAAAGAACCATCATGCTTTGGAATTACAACATTAGTTGACATCGCTATTTTGTTTTATTTGCCTGCAAAGAAAATGCTTTCCGCAGAATTTCTTCCTGTTCTTTCTCATGTTGATGATGAAACCCTGTGGCGGGCGAAGCTGCGGCTTTACGGGAGATCAGCTTCCAATGGCGGGCATATTCCTCGTGGCGCAGCCAGAAAGTCCAATAGCCCATATTTTTCGGCTCTTCCTGCACCCAATAAAATTCGGCGTTTTTATATTTTTTCAAGATGGCGGAGATTTGCCGGTGCGGCATAGGATAGAGCTGTTCGATGCGCACTACGGCCACGTTTTCGGCCTGTTTCCCCAGTTGTTCTTTTCGTTCGATCAGGTCGTAATAAATTTTTCCTGTGCATAAAAGCACCCGCTGCACCTGAGCGGGGCGCTTGACGGCGGCGTCATCGATGACTTCCTGGAAATGTCCCTCGGTGAGGTCTGTTACCGCTGAGATGCAGCGTGGATGCCGCAACAGCGACTTCGGCGTAAAGAGAATCAACGGTTTACGAAACGGCCACACCAACTGGCGGCGCAGGATATGGAAGAGGTTGGCCGGCGTGGTGACGTTGGCGACGATCATATTGCAATCAGCGGCCAGTTGTAGAAAACGTTCGGGGCGGGCACTGGAATGTTCGGGGCCCTGCCCTTCATAGCCGTGCGGCAGATACAGCGTGAGCCCGCTCATGATCTGCCATTTCGACTCGGCCGAGGCGATATACTGGTCGATGATGACCTGGGCGCCGTTGGCAAAGTCGCCGAACTGGGCTTCCCAGATGGTCAGCGTGTGCGGATATGCGATAGAATAGCCGTATTCAAAGCCCAGCACGCCGTATTCCGAGAGGGGGGAATTATACACCCAGAATTGACCTTGCTCCGGCGCCGCGTGATGCAAGAAGAAATAGGGCGCCTCGGTTTCGGCGTCATAGACGGCGGCGTGACGGTGCGAGAAGGTGCCCCGGATGGAGTCTTCTCCGCTGAGGCGGACGTTTTTACCTTCCAGCACCAGCGAGCCGTATGCCAGCAGTTCGCCGAGCGCCCAGTCGAGGCGGTCTTCTTCATATCGCTTGCGGCGCTCTTCGATGAGCCGGCGGATCTTGGGGATGGGCTTGATGCCGTCGGGGATGCGGGTCAGTGCCGCAATCGCCCGGTCGAGGTCGGCCCGGGAAGCCGCCGTGGGCCATGTTTTTTCAAAGTCTTCAAAGAGGCCGTGCCGCAGCGACTTCCATTCCGAGTCGAGCTCGGGTGGAATGTAGGTAAAGACGGTATTTTCCTTTCGCACGGCTTCCAGCTTCCGGCTGAGCAGGTCTTTGAAAGCGGTTTCCATCCGGCGGGCTTCCTCGCGGGTCAACACGCCTTCGGATTCGAGCTGGTTCAGGTAAATCGACCGCGGGTCGGGGTGTTTGGC
>JALVCQ010000228.1 GCA_027009805.1 Bacteroidota bacterium | reverse complement strand
TTGATTGGGCTTCACTCGATATTGACGCCCACCGATTTGCACAATCGCTTCCATAACCTTTTAGCGCGCTTTGAAGGGCGGCAAATTTACAACCTGAAAACTATCCCGCTCATCTCGCCGATGATTTCTTTTTAGGCCCGCCCCCGAGCCGTCAGGCGAGGGGGCACGCCCAAAGAAAAACAAAATAGCGCCCCCATCTGCCAGCGCCTTTCTTTGCAACTACCTTAACGAATAGACGATGTTCATCGACACGCACGCCCATCTTTTTCTTCCCTCATTCAAAGACGATATCGATGCGGTCATCAAGCGGGCCCGGGATGCGGGCATCGAAAAAATCTTCCTGCCCAATATCGACGCCGAGACCCTGGCGCCGATGTTTGCGCTGGTCCGCCGATATTCCGATATGTGCCATCCAATGGTGGGGCTGCACCCCGGGGCGGTAAACGAAGACTATCCGAAAGCCCTTGATGCCATCGAAAAAGCCCTGCACACGCACCGCGAGGAAATCGTTGCCGTCGGCGAGGTGGGATTGGATTTTTATTGGACCCGTGACAACGAAGCCCTTCAGCGGGAAGTTCTCGACATTCAGGCGCAATGGGCCCTTGCCCACGGGTTGCCCATCGTCTTACACACCCGTGAGAGCTTCGCCGCCACCCTCGACATCATTCGTCCCTACGCCGCCCGCGGGCTGCGCGGCGTCTTTCACTGCTTCACCGGCGGCGTCGAAGAAGCCCGGCAGGCACTCGACATCGGATTTTATCTCGGCATCGGCGGCGTGGCCACCTTTAAGAACAGTCGGCTCATCGACGTGATCCGCCGCATCGGGCTCGGGGGCGTCGTCCTCGAAACCGATGCACCCTACCTGTCGCCGCATCCCTACCGCGGCCAACGCAACGAAAGCGCCCGCGTCCGCGTCATCGCCGATTTTCTGGCTGCTCAACTGCATATCCCGCTTGCTGAGGTGGCCCGCATCACCACGCAAAACGCCCGAACGCTCTTTCTCCCCTTAAAGTAACGCCTCTTTTTTTCAACAAGAAGCAGAAAATATATTTGAATTAACTTCGTCCCGTTAAAGACGCTTCGCCATGAAATCCATTACTTTTGTTTCATTTATATTTTTGTTTGGTTCCGTTCGGATGGGAAATGCCCAAAACAGCAACGTCAAAACCTTCGAGGCGGTGGATACCGTCTATCCATCGACGGTTTCTTTTCAACTCATTGATGTGGTTCCTGACCAGGGAGTAAGCCGTCTCTATATTTTCACGAAAAGCGTTGACACCTCGGGGACATTTGGCATTCCCGGGGCCGGCATTTTGGCGGTTGATTCCGAGTTGGTGTTGCAGCAACGCTATTTCATTCGCATACCAGAGCATCCCTATTCATCCGTTACGGGAATGTCCGCCGGTGTGGTGGATACGGCGGGACACGTCTTCATCGGCGGTGAGGTGCACACCACCAACCGCCGCTATGAGGGTTTTCTCATCAAAAGTCATTTGCTCCCGAACATAGACTATATGCGCCTTTATGCCATCCCCGACACGCAATATATCGGTTACGACGGCACCGGCGTCATCACCGCCTTGCGTGCGCTGCCGGGCACGTCGGGTTATCGGCTTCTGGCGGGCGGACAGTTCTTTTATCGCAGCACCTACGGCGGTTCTCCGCAATATCGGGCTTTTGTGGCCGATGTGGACCCAGCCAACGGCAATCTTAACTGGGTGGTTTCCAACAAATCTCTGCCCGCCCCTATTTATGAGATTCTTCCGCACGTCGCCGGCGGCTACACTGCATGGGCCTATCTCGGAGGCGTCAACCCGCAGATTGTGGTCTCGCGCATCAGCAATGGCGGCACCCTCACCACTGCTCCCATCAAAATGCAGGCAAACAACTCCAACTACCAGCTCATCGGCGTTCATCCCCAAGCCGTGACGTATGCCTCGACCTATGCAGCTATCCAGACCCTGGCCATTCCGGGGACAAGTGGAGGCATATGGATCGTGTCCACATCGCAGAACTTCGACCAGACATATTACTCAAAACTGATCCAGCTGGAATCATCAGCCTCCGTGCCCACCGACATCTACGCTGTGCAATCGGTGTCGGTCATCGACTCCATAGGCTATATCCTGGCCTTCTCCCAATTAGGGCAGGCCCCACCGGCCCTGATTAAATTCGGGATTCCATCAGGGCATATCCACTGGGCCCGCGGCATATGGACGCAAATGGAAAACATCTCCGCAGGCCGCCTTGCCGTGATGAACGGGCGGCTTTATGCTGTGCTGAACGCGGGAGCCAAATTGCAAGTCGTCAAAATGAATCTGGAAGGGCAGTTCGGCGATGATTGCCGGGATCGGATTCCGCTGACGATGACAATCATCGACACCATTCAGCCGGTCTTCGTCAATGGAGCATGGTCGTTTGACTCCACCTTTCCGCAGGCCACAGCCGTGCCTTACATCGAAACCATGACATGGATCGACAGCACCCTGATGCCGCTACCGCCGTCCATCTCCGACATCTCCTTTTCGCCGCCGTTGGACTCGGGATGTCCGAATCAGGCTCTGGTGATATCTTATGCCAACCCGCATTACAGCTGGTTGGCCGCCGACACCGCTGCCACCGTGGTGGCCGCAGGCAGCGGGGTATCTTCCAGCACCTACATCGGCGGCTTTCCCCCAGCCGGCCGGCCCCGCACCCTGCACCTGATGGTTTACGACCGGGCGAGCCTCGACTATTCCTTCTGCATCGACAGCCACACCTACCACTATTCCACGCCGCCCACCGCCCTGAATACAGGTTTTACTTATTCCATCAACAACCTGACCGTCTCTTTTCAGGACACCACCACCGGCGCCACCAGCTGGAAATGGAAATTCGGCACCGGCGATTCCGCTGTCGGCACGCCCAACCCGACCTATACCTATCCGTCGGCGGGCACCTATCTGGTAACCCTCGAGACGATGAATCATTGCACGAGTATCCCGTGGTCGGCCCAGCAATCCATCACCCTGACGGCCTCAGGATTGGGTGATGAAACATCGATGCCGATGGTAAAAATCCTTCCCGACGGCATTCAGGTTTCAGGGCGGGTCGATGCCATACACGCCTATTCAGCGGCGGGGCGGGAAGTGGGCCGGTGCACGCATTGCCACAGGCTGGTGCTGCGTGACCCCAGGGGTTACTTTCTGTTCCGGATAGTCCAGGACCAGCGGGTTATTGTTCGGAAAGTGTGGTTCTGAATGATGCCGGCTGGGTCAATTGCCACGCATCGGGCAGTGCGGCGATGATATCGGAAGCGATGAGGGCTTCCTGTCCCAGCCGTTCGGCGGCGAGGTCTCCGGCGAGCCCGTGAAGATAGGTGCCCAGCAACGCCGCTTCATCGGGCGGCATCCTCCGGGCCAGCAGTGCGCCGATGATGCCCGTCAGGACGTCGCCGGCGCCGCCGGTGGCCATGCCCGGGTTGCCCGTGCTGTTGAATGTGATCCGCCCCTGCGGATCGGCCACGGCCGAGTAGCGCCCTTTCAGCACCACGTGCGTGTGGTGTCGGCGGGCAAACTCGCGCAGTTTTTCCCATTTTTCCACCGAATGGGAAAAGTCGCCGGCCAGCCGGCGGAACTCGCCGGGATGGGGCGTCAGGACGTGCCGTTCGGACAATAGCCGCCGCCACTGCGGATGGGCGGCCAGCAGGTTCAGGGCGTCGGCATCCAGCACGGCGGGAACCTCCGAACGCAACACGGCCTCGACCACTGCGCCGGTGGCGGCATCCGTGCCGATGCCCGGCCCCACCGCATACGCCGAAGGCTTCCCATCAGGCAGTGCGGTGTTGACCTCGGGATGCGGGTCCGGCGCACAGAGGGCTTCGGGCACCGCCTGTTGAACGATCGAATATCCCACCGCCGGCACGCGCAGCGTGAGCTTCCCCACCCCGCTTCGCAGGGCCGCCTGCGCCATCAACACCGCCGCCCCCATCATGCCCTTTTTCCCACCGACAGCCAACAGATGGCCCATCATCCCCTTATGCGCAAAAAGCGGCCGCGGCGGCACCAGACGACGGGTATCCGCGGCCGTCAAGTAAAAGAAGGGCGTGTCCACCGTCGCCAGAAACCGCCGGGAAAGGCCGATATCCACCACCTCAAACCGCGGCACATATGCCGCGTTTTCTTCCATGAAAAAGGCGCGCTTCGGCGACTGAAACGAAATGGTCAGCCCGCTGCGCACCACGGGGTCGTCCGGTGCATTGGGGTCATCACAATAGAGGCCGGAAGGAATGTCCACCGACACCACGGGCACGTTCCGCCCGTTGAGCCATTGCACCAGCGCCGCCGGTTGCTCTGTCAGCGGGCGTGTCAGGCCCGTGCCGAACAGGGCGTCAATCCAGACTTCGCCGGGCCGCACGGTCGTGCCTTCCCAATCCGACGGCTGCGCCCACGCGGCTATCTGATAGGCGGGCAGGAGGGCCTGCAGCCGTTGCAGATTCACCTGAAAATCCGGCGAATACCGTTCGGAAGCCAACATAAACACCCGCACCGAATACCCCGCCTCCGCCAACATGCGGGCAATGGCCAGGCCGTCGCCGCCGTTGTTGCCGGGCCCGGCCACCACCGCCACCGGATGCGCCGCATCATACCGCGCCGTAAAGGCGTCTGTAAAAGCCCGGGCGGCCCGTTCCATCAAGTTGATGGAAGGCACGCCCTCCTGCTCGATCGTGAAGCGGTCGGCTTCCCGAATTTGCGTGCGAGTGAGGACCTTCATATCGGCATTTTACCTGTCCAAAAGCGGAACCGTCATCGCAACGCTTTCTCTGCCGCGGCTATGCACCCGCAGCTGTCTGCCCGCTCAGGGCATACTGCAGGGCCTCACTGGCATGTGTGATGTAATGAAATTGCAATCCTTCCCGATATTGCGGCATGATGTCTTCGACGTGTTTGCGGTTAAACTTCGACAGGACGATGTGGGAGATATCGGCTCGGCGGGCGGCCAGCACCTTATCCCGAATGCCGCCCACAGGCAGGATGTTGCCGTGCAGGGTGATTTCTCCGGTCATGGCCACGTCGGCGCGGGCGGGTTGGCGTGTCAGCGCCGAGACCAGCGCCGTAAAGATGGTCACGCCCGCCGACGGGCCTTCCTTGGGGACCGCCCCTTCGGGCACGTGAATGTGAATATCATGACGGTCGAGCGTTGCAGCGTCAATGCCGTATTCAGCCGCATGCGCTTTCAGGTAAGAAAGGGCCGTCTGGGCCGATTCGCGCATCACCTCGCCCAGCTTACCGGTCAGCAAGAGTTTTCCTTTGCCGGGCAGCAAAGCCACCTCGATAAAGAGCACATCGCCGCCCGTGGGTGTCCACGCCAGTCCGGTGACCAGTCCCGGCCGTTCGGTGCGTGTGTAAGTGAGCTCGCCGAACGGCGGCGGTCCGAGGATCTGGCCGATGTCCTTGCGGGAAAGCACCGGATGAAAGGAGGTGCCCTCTACAATCTCGCGGGCCCGATGTCTGACCAGCCCCGCGATTTGTTTTTCCAGCGTCCGGACGCCGGCCTCGCGGGTATAATGTTCGATCACGTAGCGGATTTGCGGCTTTTTCAGGATAAACTGTCGGCCCTTTACGCCGTGCATCCGTCGTTGCTTGGGAATCAGATAACGGCGGGCGATTTCGGTCTTTTCTTCCAGAATATAGCCGCTGATGGGAATGATTTCCAGCCGGTCGCGAAGGGCGGGATGGATGGTGGATAAGGTGTTGGCCGTGGCAATGAAGAGCACCCGCGAGAGGTCATATTCCAGCTCGAGGTAGTTGTCGTAAAAGTGGGAGTTTTGCTCGGGATCAAGCACTTCGAGAAGGGCGGCGGCGGGGTCGCCCCGAAAGTCCTGTCCCACTTTGTCGATTTCGTCCAGCACAATCACCGGATTGGACGAGCCGGCTTTTCGGATGGTCTGAATGATGCGGCCGGGCATCGCCCCGATATAGGTGCGCCGGTGGCCGCGGATTTCCGATTCATCATGCAGGCCGCCCAGCGAGATGCGGGCGTATTTCCGATTAAGCGCCCGGGCTATCGACCGGCCCAGCGACGTCTTTCCCACCCCCGGCGGCCCATACAAACACAGGATCGGGCTCTTCATATCGCCCCGCAACTTCAATACCGCCAGATACTCAAGAATCCGCTCCTTGACCTTCTCTAACCCGTAATGATCGGCATCCAGCACCCTTTTGGCCTTCTTAATATCCAGGTTGTCGGTGGTATATTCCTCCCACGGCAGGTCGAGCAACAGCTCAACGTAGTTGAGCGTCACCGAAAACTCGGCCGCCGCCGGGTTCATGTGGCGGAGCTTGCGGACCTCCTTCTCAAATTGTATCTGAACAGCATCCGACCATTTCTTCTCAAGCGCCCGTGCCACCAGATCCTCAATAATCTCAGTCGGCGACTCATGTCCCAGTTCCTTCTGGATGGTCTTCAGCTGCTGTTGCAGGAAAAACTCGCGCTGCTGCTGTTCGACCTCCTGCTGCATTTTCCGCTGGATCTCCTCTTTGAGTTTCAGCAGGTTCAGCTGTTCGTGCAGATATTTGATAACCTTTTCCGCCCGCTGGTAAGGGTCATCTTCTTCCAGCAGCTGCTGTTTTTTCTCCACGCTGATGTCGAGGTTGCTGGCCACCAGGTGCATCAAGAACAGCGGCTTCTGCGCCTTTCGGATGGCGGCGGCCGCCTCGTCAGGCAGTGAGGGTGAGAGCTTCACTACTTCCAGGGCCAACTCTTTCAGCGTGTCGGTGAGGGCCCTCACCCGCGGGTCTTTCGGGTCGAACGGACGCGCTGCCAGCGGGCGGATGCGGGCCACCATAAACGGCTCCTGTTGCACAAACTCCTCGATACGATAGCGTTCACCTCCACGAATAATCACCGTATAGCCGTCATCCCCCATCGGCAGGACGCGCAACACCTCCGCCCGCGTGCCCACCGTAAACACATCCTCCGGCCCCGGCGTATCGACTTGCTCATCCCGCTGCGCCACCACTCCAATGAAGCGCTTCCCCCGCTCCACATGCTCGATAAGACGCACCGACGCCGACCGTCCCACCCGAATCGGAATCACCAGTTCCGGAAACAACACCGTATTCCGCAGTGGCAAAATGGGCAGCAGCTCACCTTCCAACGAGACCGTTTGCTCTTCCGCGGCTTCCTCGCCCGCGGCTCGACCTTTCATCGGCTCTTCCTGCGCCGCCATCAAAAGAAAACCTGTCATGCTTTTGACCATACGTTCAAAGATAAGATGCCGTCGGGTCGCTTCATCAAAAATCTTTCCATCGGCCCATTACCGACGAAGTGTCTTCTCCGTGATTGAAGAACATCGATTAACGAATGCTGATTTAAGAACAAAGAAGATAAGTTAAATTAAAATACGAAACCTTAAATCAGAGTTCGATGTTCGATATTCCGTAGGGGCGGCCAGCCGGTCGCCCCTACGAAGCCCCGCCCTCTGGGCCCCTCACGCAAACCTCCCCCCCTAAAAAAGCCCCACCGTCTTCCCGATGAAATAGACGTAAAAAAGCAACAAAAACCACCCCTGCCAATGCACCACCCGACGCCCCTGCATCACAAAAAAGAACAGAAAACTCAACCCTACCATCATCGGCAAAGAAAAATCATGGGCCTCAGGAGAAATGGTAATGGCGCCCCACAGCCCCGGAATGCCCATCACCACAAACGTATTGAAGATGTTCGACCCGATCACATTCCCCAGCGAAATCTCGGGATGCCCCCGACGCGCCGCCACCACTGTCACCGTCAGCTCGGGCAGCGACGTGCCCAACGCCATCACCGTCATCGCCAGCGTCTCGGTGCCCACACCCAGCAACTTCGACAGCTCAATCACGCCATACACCGAATAATCGGCCCCGAAGTAGATGCCTACACCGCCAAGAAGCAGCAGGAAAATCCCTTTTTTTACCGACATCGTCGGCGCCTCTTCCATCTCTTTTTTGCGTCGTCGCGTGGTGGCCGTATATACCAGATAGATTAAAATGGCTGCAATAAAAAGCGCCGCCTCAGGTACCGAAAACACCCGATCCCACAGGGCCAGCACCAACAACAACGCCGAGCCGATGAAAAAAGGAAGGTCCACCACCAGAAACGAAATCCGCAGGTTGATCCGCCCTGCCATAATGGCGGCAATGCCCCAGATGAGGGCGATGTTGGCAATGTTCGACCCGATAACGTTTCCCACCACGATCGACGGCTCGCCGCGCACCACCCCCGCCAGCGACGACACCAGCTCAGGAAGCGACGTGCCCATTGCCACTAAGGTGACCCCCACAATGAAAGACGGCAGCCGCAGATGCAGCCCCAGGTCGCGCGCCGCATCCACAAAATAATCCGCCGACTTCACCAGCACGGCGATGGCCGCCACCACCAGCAGGGAATATCCCAGAAGCGCCGTCGTCATCATCAGCCGATTAGGGATGCAAAGTAAGAAATTCCGCCCCCGCCCCTTCACGCAGCAATGCCAACAACGCCCGAAACGCCCCGCCCTGCGCCAACACCGACGCATTGCCGATGAGCACCAGATACTCCCGAGCGCGGGTCATCATCACGTTCAGTTTCCGATCCACTTCCGGCCTGTTGGGCATTGGTGCCCCGATCAGTTCGAGCAGCGCGGGCGTGCCCACCGTAAAAGAGATGATGACGGCCTTCCGCTGCCCGCCCTGAAAGCGTTCCACCGTATCCACGAGGATTTTTTCGGCGGCCGTTCCATAATGCCGCTGCAACGCCCGATGAATGGCCGCCACCTGAGCCCGAAAGGGTGCAATGACGCCCATCTCTTCGGGCGCCACGCCCACGCCCTCACACCACCCCACGGCCCTGAGCACGGCCTCCACCTCCGCGGGATTTTCTTTTCCGTTGCCCGTGGTTTCCACGTTCAGAAAGACCACCCGCCGCCGCGTCAGCGGATTGACCGCATCAGGCACCGCCTGCAAAGGACGCGCTTGCCATTCCCCGTCCGGCGGCGGCACGGGCCGCAACTTCCCCGCATAAAACAGCGTCCCCGCCAGCCGCTGAATGTCCTGATGCATCCGCCCCTGTTCTTCCAGCATCCCGTGAAGGTCTTCCCGACCCAGCGCTTCCAACTGACGGATCAGCCGCCCGAAAAACGACTCGGCCCAACTGATAAAACCTAACTGCCGAAGGTGGCGGGAACGCACCGCCGCCTCTTCTTCCCCCTGCAGCGTAACCGCCGGCAGTTGCTTTTCGTCGCCTATCATCACAAAAGGTGTCCGCCGTCGGCTCAACACGCCCAGCGCATACGGCTCCAGCATCTGAGACGCCTCATCGGCCAACACCACATCATAGGGAAAGATGCGATGAAAGTATGGCATCCGCGTAAAGGTGTGGACGGTGGTCACCACGCAGCGAAGTTCGGCAAGGCGCGTTTTCCACGCCCGAACATCGGCGGGCAGGCGGCGTTGCCATCCGTCCAGCGTGTGCGGGAAATAGGCGGCGTGGTCGGTGCGTCCCAGCCGCAGGAACGGCACGTTCTTCATCTCCGACAATACGCCGCAGATCTCATCCACCGCCCGATTGGTGAAGCCCACCAGCAGGATGCGCCGTTGGTGGGCGAGGTGATGGAAAAGCACCGCCCGCAACAGAAAGCGTGTCTTCCCCGTGCCGGGCGGCCCCTGCACCAGATACACCTCACGGGCAGCCACCACCCCGGCCAGCAAGCGGCGCTGATGGTCGGTCAATGCCAGCTCAGGATCGCGCACAGGTGCCTGCGGCGGCTGCGGCAAAGGCAGGACCTTGCCCATCAGCAGGCGGCGCTGTTCGGATGGGGCGCTCAGGAAGGCGCCCATCGCCGTCAGCAGCCGCCAGTAGCCCGAAATGTAGGTTTCCAGCGTCAGCGCCCAGCGCTGTTTTTTCGGGAAAGGACGCTGCCAGAAAGCCGCATCCCGAAACTGCACGCGGATCCGATGGGCGACGTGTTCCACCACGGTGCCCACCAGCAGGCGGTGTGCCGTGAGGTGCCGGTGCCAGGGCTTTTCCTCGGGAACGGCCACCACCGTATCGCCCACCCGAGCCGCAAAAAAGGCCTGCGACGGATATTGAAACGTCACCTCTCCCGCCGGGGAATGCGGCTCATCCACCCGCTCCAGCCCCCGCGCCCAATCGAAAGAAGGCAGGTGCTGCGGACGCCACAACCCTGCATAACATTGGCGCTCTTCGCGCACGCCCCGCACCGACCCCACCATCGCATACCACTGCTCCCGCGCCAGAAAGCCGTGCAACTCCTGAATATAATGCCGTTCATCCTCTGAGAGTGTGCGAATGCGCTCGATGACTTCCTGATATTGACGGGCCAGCCAGGGCGGCGCCTGCGGGCCGGCGAGGGCCGCCCGCTTCTGTTGGATGATGCCAAACACCGACACGCCCTGAAAGGCTATCCAGTATTCATATCCCACGATGCGGTTGCGGATGGAAACGGCCTGCCGAAGCCAGTCGGCTTCTTCCGACGGCACCGGATGCAGCGTGGCCTCAGGGTCGCCGGTGTAAAGCACAAAAGCCGCCACCTCGGGCGCTTCTTCCTCGGCCAGCGTCACCATCAACTGATAAAAGGCCGCCTGCATCCGGTGGGCGGTCATCGGCGTGCGGGGCACCCGCTCGCGGGCCTTCAGCTCCAGCACCGTCCACCGATCGGTCTTTTTATGGAGGATGTCGAGGCGCCCGCGCACGCCCAGCGCGGGGATGACGTAAGAGACCTCGGCGTCGATGTCGGCGGGCCGGCCCAGCGTGTCGAGGGCTTTGCGAAGGTGGGCGGCATGGGCGGGCGCCTCGGCCTCCCACCGGGAAAGCGCCCCCTCATCGGCCACGCCCACCACATCCAGCATCCGCCCAAAGAGGGCCCGCTGCCAGGCTTCTTCGTGCGAAAGGTGTTCATCCCGCACGCGCGCAGCCACATAGGTGCCTAGCAAGCCGCCCCGCACCATCGGCGGCGAAACGTCCGCCGGACCCAGCCGATCGAGGCAATATTTCTCGGGAATGACCAGCCCCTCCGTCCCATATCCAAAGCAGTAGGCGGCAATGGTGGTGATGTCCACCACATAATCGGGCTCCACCACACACAGGGCTGCGGCGTCCATCCCGCCGTCCGCCGTTAGGTTAAAGACGTGCAGGCGGGCGCCGGGCCATATCATCCGAAGGATATATTCCCACGGCGGCCGCACCGCCACGGTGATGGGTTCGAAGGTGTCGGCCCGCCAGAGGGTCAGCGAGCCGTTCGCCTTATCGACCGCCACCACATAACCCGCCACGAAAGGCAGACGCTCCCCGGCATCGGCGCCTTTCAGCCGCCGGGTAAGCGCCGCCGCCAACGGCAAAACCGCCGGCTCATCCCGCCCACGCCCTTCATAAGGCGGCAGGGCATCAGCACGCCCCAGCAGGGCCTCCACCACCGCCGCCAGCAGGTGCGGCGGCAGCAACACACCCTCCCACAACTGCCGCAGGTAATGCAGCAGAGCACGGCGGACGGCCCCATCTGGAAAGGTCTCGTGCAAGATCAGAAGCAACACCCGCCACGTGTCCACCCCTTTCCACTCCGGGCGCCCGTGGCCTTCCAGCCAGTCTTCCAGCCACTCCACCACCCGCCGCTGCAACGGATAGGAAGCCCCTTCGGCATCCCGCAAATCGGCCAGAAGACGTGCAGTTTCTACCTCATTCATAGCAACGTGCGCAGGCAACCCTTTTCAAGCACCCAAAACAACAAAGAAATACTTTCAATCAGGAGGCAGCCGCGGTCATGTTATCACACCCGCCGGCTGAGCGAAGCCGAAGCAATGATGTAGGGACGACCGGCCGGTCGCCCCTACCCAATAAATGGCCGTGCCTTTCGGCTGCGCTCAGGGAGCGGAAAGAGCCCACCGCATCAGAGGGCCTCTCCACTGGATGTTGCCCGCCTTCATGGCCCGCCACCCACAAACCATACGAGAAAAATATTTTTTCTACGTTTGTAGAGGAGAATGGAAATGGCAGATGACTTCATTGGACACGCACGAACATCCGCCAAAGTTCCGGTTACACAAAATCGACGTATAAACGGAACTTTATTGCCGGCTACACGGGATATAAACGTAATACGCATACGCCAGCGTTAGCGGCAAGTAAAAGACAAAAAATGAAAATAATACTTCCAATATTTTTGACGGTAATTTACACTGCTGGATTATTGCTATCGGGAAACGTTTCAAAAAAATTGGGGCTGACGGTTTCGGATAATTCCTATGTGAATGGACAAGTAAATTATCAGATTATTCTTTTGATAATTGCAGGACTTTCTTTGCTGACAACATACCTAATAAATAAAGAAAACTTCCTGACATATTTCTCATTCGGGCAAATTTCTGCTCCGGGAGACGAACTAAAACTTTTTGGTATTAAGCAGGGAGATAGTTGGCTTAAAACAGGACTTTCTCTCTGCGTGGTAATAACTGGAATTACTGCAATATTTATGTATTTCCAACTTAAAAAGACTGATGTTGACTGGACAGTTCTGCAAGGTGGAATTTTCTGGATACTATTACTTTCATTAACAAATTCTTTCGGCGAAGAAATGATTTATCGAGTAGGACTTGTTTCACCTTTGAAAGGACTTTTAACACCAACAATGATATTTTTAATCTCAGCAATAATTTTTGGACTTGCTCACATAAATGGAATGCCAAGTGGAATAATAGGAATATCATTAGCTGGAATTTTAGGGTTTGTCTTGGCAAAATCTGTTTTGGAGACTCAAGGTTTCTTCTGGGCTTGGGTAATTCACTTTTTGCAAGACGTAGTAATAATTGGTTCACTTTACCTAATGAATAAAAATGCCTAACCGCTACAAAGGTTAAAAATACATGGGCAGATACGTTGTAATTCAGGCATTTTGCACTCAATTATCTTTGTACTCGGTTGACAATTTTGAGTTTCTAAAGCCCACGTTTTTTAGCCAAATCGTTAACGTTTTACAAGATGGTGCTCCCCCTACCCAATAAATGGCCGCCCCCTTCGGCTGCGCTCAGGGAGCGGCCTTGTTCGCTGCCTGACGCGACAAAATGACCTGCCGGAGTGATACCACGGGCAGGGCACCACGCGGGGGCGAAATATGTTTCGCCCCCGCGATACGCTGCGCCTCTTCACGAACGCCCTGTGCCACAGAGATAAACATAAACAAAAGATCCAGGCACTGGACACACCGGCGTGCAATGAGGCAGGGCGCCGGCGGGTGCCCCCGCCCTTCGGGCTGTTTTCCGTGGTATTTGCCATCGGTGCGGGACGTTGGCCTTTCATTGACAGAAGGACAGACACATCGGCCCGCCCTTGCGCCATTTCATATCATTTCCCCGCGTGGCTTCGGCTCCGCTCAGCCGGCGGGGAATGTAGGGGCACGGCATGCTTGATGGGAATATTGAACACTGAACTCGGATTTAAGATTTCATATTTTATTGTAACATATGATTTTATTATTAAATCAGCGTTCGTTCATCGGTGTTCTTCAATCAGGCAGAAGGGGAGCTCGCCCCAAAGATTATTTTTTATTACACATCCGCCTCATTTAGGTTGTCAAACGCAATTTTGCAGAAAATTCACTCCTCTCATGAAACGGATAATCACAGCCTTGACGGCGGTGCTGATGAGCACAGGGCTCTGGGCCCAATACACCACGATGAGCATCACTGCATTGCGAGCCATCGACAGCAACGGGAATTACTACTACGAAGACAGCATGGTGCATGTGGCGGGCATCGTGCATTCGATCAACTTTAACGCCAACCAGAACAAGCTGTTGTTTACGATTCAGAATACGGGCGGCGACGGCGTCTGGATTTATAAGAGCTCGACGCTGGGTTATACGCCGGCCATGGGCGACAGTTTGGAAATCTGGGGATCGGTGAGCGTCTATCGGCAGCTTCTAGAAATCGTGCCCGACAGCATTGTGGTGCGCAGCACGGGCAATACGCTGAACACGCCGATGCAGGTGAGTGCTTTCGGTGAGATGTATGAAGGGGAACTGCTGCAAATCGGCTGTGTGTGGAAAACCGCCTCGGCCACGTGGAATACTTCGGGCAAGTTCAACACCTATTTTACGAACGGAACTGACACTTTCCAGTTGCGCATCGAGGATGAAGTGAGCGCATTGTTCACGACCACGCCGACCGACACCTATCACATCGTGGGCGTGCTGGGGCAATACAGCTACAACGATCCGTGGGCGGGCTATCAGCTGTTTCCGCGCGACACATCCGACTTCACGCCGTGCTCCTCGACCGGTGGCGGCGGTGGTGGCGGCGGCCCCACTTATGCGGCGCTGACCATTGCGCAGGCCCGGCAGGTGAGCACCGATTCGATGGGCAATCCTTTCTATGTATATAAGGACTCGATGATTCAGATCAGCGGCATCGTGCATACGCAGAACTTCCGGGGCGCCTACAAGGGGCTGCAGTTCACGGTGGAAGACAGCACGGGCGGGATCTGGGCTTTCAATTCCAATGACTCGTTCGGCTATCACGTGCAGACCGGTGATGCGGTGACGATCTGGGGAACAGGGGCTGTGTATCGCCAGCTTTTTGAAATTATGGTCGATAGCATCGTGGTCACTTCCACGGGAAATGCCCTGAACCCCGCCGATACGGTGAGCTGGGCATGGAATCAAGGCACCATGATGGAAGCGTATGAAGGCCAGTTGGTGGTGCTCGAACACGTGTGGTTGGTGGATACGTCGGAATGGAACGGCAGCTATTACTTCGCGGTTCGGGTGACGAACGGGACCGACACGATGAAGCTCCTTATCGACAACAATACGGACCTATTCCACATGCCGCCCATTATGGATACGTTCAACGTGCGGGGGGCGCTGGGGCAATATTCCACCACGGGCTTTTATGACGGCTATCAGGTGTGGCCGCGGGGGATGTATGACATTACGATTCTCACCACCACAGGTATGCGGCGGGACGTGCATGCGTCCGCGGCGGCGGTGTTTCCGAATCCGGCGACGTCTCGGGCCTATATCGACGGGCGCTATCGGCGGGTGGAAGTGCTCGACCTGACGGGGCGGACGGTGCTTTCGGTGTCGGGCGTCAGCGGCCGGACGATGCTGGACGTTTCCCGATTTGAGCCCGGTCTTTACCTGGTGCGGGGCACCCGTTACGACGGCACCCACGTTTACGGACGTCTGATTAAGCGGTAGGTCTCATCTCAACGTGATGCTTGCAAAGCCCTGTCGGCCTGCGGGTCGGCAGGGCTTTTTTTGATGGGTTGATGTATAACCTTAAACGGCTTCTATATTCATTAAAAAGACCTGTGGGAATGGGTCTTCCTCGTAATTTTGAATCATCAAAACCAGGATGCAGCCATGCTTGAACTATGGGAAAGTTTTCGGGCCTTTATCAGCCATCAGCCGTGGCCGTGGTGGGTAGGCGGCGGGATGATTGCGCTGGTGATGTTTACGCTGATGTTTTTTGGGAAAGAGTTCGGGATATCGGCCAATCTTCGGGCGATGTGTGCAGCCGAAGGCGCCGGGCGTTTTGCGGACTTTTTTAATTACGACTGGCAGCGGGACGGCTGGAACCTGATGGTGGCGCTGGGAGCGATGTTCGGCGGCTATATGACCGCCCATTATTTCGGCGGGCCGGAAGGGAATATTGCGCACGTGTCGCCGGCCACGGTGGCCAGCTTGCGGGAATTAGGCTTTAACTACGAAGTTGGAAAAGTGCCGCTGGTACCGGAGTTTTACTCGTGGGAATCGCTACTTACACTCCGCGGCTTTATTATCATCGTCGGCGGTGGCTTTCTGATAGGCTTCGGTGCGCGATATGCCGGCGGATGCACCTCCGGGCATGCCATCAGCGGCATTTCAAGCCTTCAGGTGCCTTCTCTGGTGGCTGTTACGGGCTTTTTTATCGGCGGATTGATTATGACCTATTTCATTTTTCCATTCCTCTTCCAGCTCTAAAACATTGACCCATGCGCTTCTTTAAATATATTGCCATCGGTTTCGTCATGGGGATGACCCTCTATAAGTCGGAGGCGGTGTCGTGGTTTCGGATCTATGAGATGTTTCATTTTCAGTCGTTCCATATGTTCGGCATCATCCTCACCGCCATCGCGATCGGCATTGTGGGTGAGCAGCTCATCAAGCGGTTTCATCTGAAAAACATCAAAGGGGAGGAGCTTTACGTTCCGCCGAAGGCGCCCACGTATAAGCGTTACATTTTCGGGGGCATCATCTTCGGCTTGGGGTGGGCCATGGCCGGCATCTGCCCGGGGCCGATGTTTATTTTGTTGGGGGCCGGCTATACGGTGCTGGCCGTGTTTTTGGCCAGTGCGATGTTCGGCACCTTCGTCTATGGGCTTCTTCGGGACAAGCTGCCGCACTGACGCCGCCGGGCCGCGGATAGGGTTTTCACCCGGTGTGCGGGGCGCGGGCGTTTTTTCCTTACTTTGCTGGTTTAATACAGGTCAAAATTACACGCGATATGTCATCCTCATCTCCTGCTTCCCCGCAATGGATCTATCGATTCGGCGGTGATACGACGGAAGGAAATGCTTCTCTTCGTGCGCTGTTGGGCGGCAAAGGCGCCAACTTGGCCGAGATGGCCTCGATCGGGCTGCCGGTGCCGCCGGGATTTACCATCACCACAGAAGTGTGTGCCTACTATTATGCACATCACCGTACCTATCCGGAAAACCTGGATGCTCAGCTGCACCAGGCTGTGGCATGGCTGGAGGCCCAACAGGGAAAGGGCTTCGGTGATAAAGACAATCCGCTGCTGGTGTCGGTGCGGTCGGGTGCGCCGGTGTCGATGCCCGGGATGATGGATACGATTCTGAACCTGGGGCTGAACGACGAGACCGTGGAAGGGCTGGCCCGATTGACCGACAACGCCCGCTTTGCGTATGACAGCTATCGCCGCCTGATCCAGATGTATGGTAATGTGGTGGAAGGCATCGACAGCCGGGCGTTCGAGGAGATCCTGGACGCCGTCAAATCAGAAACGGGGGCGGCTTCCGACGCCGACCTCTCGGCAGCGGCCCTTCAAGAAGTCATCCGCCGCTATCAGGAAGTGTATCGTGAGGCCACCGGACACGACTTTCCGCAAGACACCTTCGAGCAGTTATGGGGCGCCGTTGGGGCGGTGTTTGGCTCGTGGATGAACGATCGGGCCGTGGCGTATCGGCATCTGCACGGCCTTTCGGATGATATGGGCACGGCGGTGAACGTGCAGGCGATGGTGTTTGGCAACATGGGCGACGATTCGGCCACGGGCGTGGCTTTCAGCCGCAACCCGGCGACCGGTGAGAAAGCCTTTTACGGCGAATATCTGGTGAATGCGCAGGGCGAGGACGTGGTGGCGGGTATCCGCACGCCGCAACCGTTGACCCGGGCCATGGCCGAGAAAATGGGGCGGCCGGGGGCCTCACTCGAAGAGGTGATGCCCGCAGCGGCCCAAGAGCTGTTCGACATCCTGACCCGCCTGGAGCAACACTATCGGGACATGCAGGATGTGGAGTTTACGATCGAGAAAGGAAAGTTGTATATCCTGCAAACGCGGGCCGGCAAGCGCACCGCTGCGGCTGCGGTGAAGATTGCCGTGGACATGGCCGAAGAGGGGCTCATCTCTCGGGAGGAGGCCGTGTTGCGGATTGATCCTTCTTTATTGGACCAGTTGCTTCATCCGACCATTGCGCCGGATGCCGATCGGGAGGTGATTGCCCGGGGGCTGCCGGCCTCGCCGGGGGCGGCGTCGGGGAAGGTGGTGTTTACGGCAAAAGATGCTGAGGAATGGGCCGGACGGGGCGAGAAGGTTATCCTGGTGCGTTATGAGACCTCACCGGAAGACATTCGGGGGATGCATGCGGCGGAAGGCATCCTCACCGCCCGGGGCGGGATGACCAGCCATGCGGCGGTGGTGGCCCGCGGCATGGGCAAGCCCTGCATCACCGGGGCGGGTGCGCTGCGCATTCAGGAAGCAAAACGCCGCATGGAAGTGGACGGACGGGTGTTTGAAGAAGGCGACCTGATCACCATCGACGGCGGCACGGGCGAGGTGATGCCGGGGGCGTTGCCCACCGTGGAGGCATCGCTGAGCGGCGAGTTTGGCACGCTGATGGCGTGGGCCGATGCCTTCCGCCGCATGCGCGTGCGGACCAACGCCGAGACGCCCGCTGATGCCCGCACCGCCGTCCGGTTCGGTGCCGAAGGGATCGGTCTTTGCCGAACCGAGCATATGTTCTTTCAGGAAGACCGCATCGTGGCCATGCGCGAGATGATCGTGGCCGACAGCGCCGAAGAACGCCGACAAGCGCTTGAAAAACTGCTGCCCATGCAGCGGGCCGACTTTGTGGAGCTGTTTCTCATCATGGAAGAGCGGCCCATCACCATCCGCTTTCTGGACCCGCCGCTGCATGAATTTTTGCCGCATACGGACAAAGAAATCGAAGAAGTCTCGAAAGCCGCCGGGCTGGACCCTGCGAAACTGCGCCGGCGCCTTCAGGAGTTGAGCGAAGCCAATCCGATGCTGGGGTTGCGCGGGTGCCGGTTGGGCATCCTCTATCCGGAGATTTACCGGATGCAGGCCCGGGCGGTCTTTGAGGCCGTGGTGGAGGTGAAGCGGCGGACCGGCAAGGCCCCCCGTCCCGAGATTATGATTCCATTGATTGCCACGTCCGGCGAGCTGGCCGCGATCCAGCAGGAGGTGGCCGAGGTGGCCGAGGCGGTCCGCCGGCGGACCGGAACGGATTTCGACTATCTGTTCGGGACGATGATCGAAATTCCGCGGGCGGCCTTGTGTGCGGATGACATCGCCCGCCATGCCGAGTTTTTCAGCTTCGGCACCAACGACCTGACGCAGATGACCTACGGTCTTTCCCGGGATGATGCCGGCAAGTTTCTTCCGCAATATGAAGAGAAGGGCATCTTCCCGCACGATCCGTTTCAACACATCGACCGCGATGGGGTGGGGCAGCTGGTCCGTATGGCCACCGAACGAGGCAGGGGGCAACGTCCCGCGCTGCACGTCGGCATCTGTGGCGAACACGGCGGCGATCCGGAATCTATCGACTTTTTCGAGGATGTGGGGCTTGACTATGTTTCATGCTCGCCCTATCGGGTGCCGATAGCCCGGCTGGCGGCGGCGCAAGCAGCACTTCGCCGGCGGCAGCCGTAATCTCTGCCTGTGTTGCATTCAGCGCCCCTCCGGGAAGAGAGAAGGAGCGAGGGCCCGAATATGGAATGAGCGGCGGTGGTAGGGGGAAGGGCCGTATCGCCGGATGGCTTCGAGGTGGGCGGGCGTGAGGTATCCTTTGTTTTGGTGCCATTGATAATGCGGATACTGGACGTGGAGGCGTTCCATCCAGCGGTCCCGCCACACCTTGGCCACGATGGAGGCGGCACTGATGGCAGGCTCCAGTGCATCGCCGCGGATCACGCACCGATGGGGAATGTCGGGAAATGGATGAAAATGGGGCCCATCGACCCACAGCGCCGCAGGGCGTAAGGGCAGTCGAGAGACCGCCCGATGCATGGCCCGAAAGGTGGCCCGAAGGATGTTCCAGCGGTCGATCTCTTCTACGCCGGCCATGCCTATGCCCACAAGGGCACCGCTTGTGATGAGCTTCTCGAAGCGTTCGAGGCGCTGTTGCGGTGAGAGCTTTTTCGAGTCATCGACGTCTGCGG
>JALVCQ010000227.1 GCA_027009805.1 Bacteroidota bacterium | reverse complement strand
GCCCCCATCTTCACCAGACAAAAGATGTTGGACAGGGCCACGCGGGAATGTCGGATGTCTCCGATAATGCCCACCCGCAAGCCGCGAAGGCCGCCGAAATGTTCGCGCAACGAAAACGCGTCCAGCAGCGCCTGGGTAGGATGCTCGTGCGTGCCGTCGCCGGCGTTGATGACGTTGGCGGGAATCCGGCGGGCCAAAAAGTGGGGTGCGCCGGGATGCGGGTGGCGGATAACCACCATATCGACGTGCATGGCCAGGATGTTCTGGACCGTATCCAGCAGGGTCTCGCCCTTCTTGACCGATGAAGTGGCTGCACTGAAATTCACCACGTCCGCCGAGAGGCGTTTTTCAGCCAGCTCGAAAGAGAGCCGCGTGCGGGTGGAGTTTTCAAAGAACAGGTTGGCAATGGTTTTATCCCGCAAGGAAGGCAACTTTTTGATGGGGCGCTGGAGGACCTTCTTAAACTCGGCGGCGGTGTCGAGGATGGCGGTGATTTCTTCGACGGAAAGCGGTTCGATGCCCAGCAGATGGGGCGACGAGAGGACCGGCGTGTTCATGAGGATGCATCAATAAGGATGACCTGATCGGCGGCGTCTTTTTCCCGCCACGAGACTTTCACGTGTTGATGGTGTCGGGTGTCCACCCGCAGCCCGGCATAAGTGGGTTCGATAGGGAATTGCCGGCTGAACTTGCGGTCCACCAGACAGAGGAGTTCCACCGAGCGGGGACGTCCGAAATCCAGCAGGGCGTCGAGGGCGGCCCGGATGGTGCGACCCGTATAGAGGACGTCATCGACGAGGACCACATGCATCTCTTCAAGCGAAGCGGGCATGCGGGTTCGGGAAGGGACGAGCGTCTTGCCGCGGCGATAGTCGTCGCGATAGAAGGTGATGTCCAACTCGCCGGTCTGGACGGATTGTCCGGGGATAATCTCGGCTTCCAACAAATGGCGCAGGCGACGCATCAAAAAGACGCCGTTGGCCTGAATGCCCACGAGGACGGTTCGGTCGAAGGGGCGGTGCCTTTCGGTGAGCTGCCATGCCAACCGGCGAAAGATGACGGCCAAGCGCTGCTCATCGGCCAGCAGGCGCCTTCTCATAAGCCGCCCATCTTGACGATTTCACGAAACTGGGCTTCGGTCAGCGGCATCACCGACAGGCGGGGCTGACGCAGCAGCGGCAAATCGGCCAGCGCCGGATTTTCCTTGATGGCGCGCAAAGGCACGGGCTGCCGCAGGGCCTGGACGGTTTTCAGATCCACGGCCACCCAACGAGGGTCGTCGGTGGTAGGGTCGGGATAGGCTTCCCTGACCACCCGGGCAATGCCCATCACCGCCGGCTTTTTCACGCTCCGGTAAAAAAGCACCGTATCGCCTTTCTTCATGGCCCGCAGGTTGTTACGGGCCTGATAGTTTCGGACGCCGTCCCACATCGTCACGCCGTCTTCGACAAAGGCTTCCCACGTGTAATCACCTGGTTCGGTCTTGATCATCCAGTATTGCATACGGCGGGCAGGATTTGGTGCA
>JALVCQ010000226.1 GCA_027009805.1 Bacteroidota bacterium | reverse complement strand
CTTCACGTCCCGGTATTCGGGCCGTTGGTTCCGCTTCTGGTTAATCTTCATCTGTCTTTCCGGTGAGACGGCCTGATTGGGCGGCATCGTATAGACCGAGAAAAATCCCTTCGAGTGGCCGGTCAGCCGATTGGTGGCCACCATCCGGATCCATCGGTCCAGTTCGTTCAGCTCGCCGTTTTTTTCCTTATCAAGAAGAAAGCTACGCAGGGTGACGATCTCGCTTTCAGTGTCGGGATGATAAAACATCGACAGGTCGATGTCGGCTTTGCGCCCCTTTTGAAGCGGGATTTTTTGCAGGTATGCCGCCAGCGCACGCTCATCGGGCACGAGCAACCTCGGTTCAGCTAAAATCCTGCTCAAGGGATTGACGTCGTTGCCCATCACCCGACGGTTCATCAAGGCGGCTTCGATCACCGTGGTGCCCCTCCCCAGAAATGGATCATACACCACGTCGTGCTCGTGGGTGAGCTTTTCAATGAAAAACCGCGGCAATTGCGGCTTAAAACAGGCCCGATAAGATATTTCGTGCAGTGAATGGGCCTGCCGCTGCCTCGACGTCCAGAACTCATTGATAAAATACGGCACGTCCATGCCGCGGATGTTTTTGACCGCCGCTTTTGTTTTAGCGGACTTCTCTTTTAATGGGAAAAGCGTATTCGCAGCGCCCTTTAATTCAAAATCCGCCAGATACGCCAGAAACGGCTCACTGATTTCTCTCGCTTCTGTTTTCGCCATCATTCAGCTTGAGAATGGGAGCGGCCTTTTCGGCGGCCGGCATCCATATTGTTTCCTCCGCATGCCACCAATGAAAGCAAATATACAGCATTTCCGCATTGGCAGCCCCTTACCGCAACCTGAGCTTATTGAGGGTGACGGGGGTGGCGGCGGCACGAGCCGGGAGGATGGCGGCCAGCAGGCCGATGAGGAGGATGACGGTCAGGATGGCGGCAAAGTCGAGCAGTTCAAAATCGACGGGATAGGCCTGTGTGACGAAGGAGGCGCCGGCGTCTAATTTCACCCAGCCGTATATCTGCTGCAAGCGTCCCACGCCATAGCCGAGCAGCAGCCCCAGCAGGCCGCCCCAGAGGGTGACCACGGTCGAGGCGCCCATCACCATCTTTCGCACAAAGCGGCGCGAGGCGCCCATCACCTGCAAGATGGCAAAGTGTCGGCGGCGTTCCAGGGCAAACATCAGTACCGCACTGCTGATGTTAAACCCGGCCAGCGAGGCAATGAGGGTCAGGATGAAGAAAACGGCCAGCTTTTCGATGTTGAAGATGCGATAGAGCGAGGCGTGTTGCTGATAAAAGTCCAGCACTTCATACTCGGCTCCGACGGCGGCGCGGACCTGTTCGGCGAGCGTGCGGACGGCTTCCCTGTCGTGGGTGCGGGCTCGGATGGCCAACGCTGTGGCCCGGTGTGAGCGGCCCAGCACTTCGGCCAGCCATGGGTAGGGCACCCACACCCGCGGGTTGCTGGACTCTTGTGAGAGGGAAAAGACGCCGCCGACGGCCACACGGGCC
>JALVCQ010000225.1 GCA_027009805.1 Bacteroidota bacterium | reverse complement strand
GGCGTTGGAAATCAGCTGTTCCCGCCCTGTCAGTTCGTGATGGTTGACGCCGATAACCACCGTCTTAAAGCCGTCATCTTTTCCGGGCGCCGACAACACCACCCGACGGGCGCCCGCTCTGAGGTGGGCGGAAGCGCCTTCGGCGGTCCGAAACACGCCCGTGGCTTCCACCACCACATCCACGTCCAGCTCCTCCCACGGCAATCGGGACGGGTCTTTTTCCTGAAAGAAAGCAATTTGCCGGTCGCCGATATGCAGTCGGCCGCCGGCATATGAGACCGGCAGGGGATATGGGCCGTGGATCGAATCCCATTGAAACAGATGCGCCAGGGTGTCGGGGTCGCCCAGGTCGTTAACAGCCACCAGTGACGCGCCCTTCTCGTCCAGAAGCCGGCGCGTGAACAGCCGTCCAATCCGCCCAAAACCGTTCAGTGCCACTTTCATACCGGATGCTCCTCGGAGGCGTCAGGGAAGGGTCACGGTTTCGGTCTTATACTTACCGGCCGAGAGCTTTTGTTGCACATCCGCAAAGGCCGCCAGGGTCTGGTCCACGTCTTCATCGGAATGCGCCGCCGTCGGAATCAGTCGCAACATCGAGACGCCCTTCGGCACCACGGGGTAAATCACCACCGAGCAGAAGATGTCGTAGTTCTCCCGCAAATCAATCACCAGATTGATGATTTCCGGAATCGAACAGGTCAAATACACCGGCGTGACGGGTGTGTTGGTGGCGCCCAGGTCGAATCCCAGTTCCCGCAGTCCTTGCTGCAGGCGCCGGGTGATGTGCCACAGCTTTTCCCGCAGGCCGGCTTCATTTCGGAGCAATTCGAGGCGTTTGAGGTTACCCGCCACCAGCGGCATCGGCAACGACTTGGCGAAGATTTGCGAGCGGGTATTGTAGCGCAGGTAATGAATCAGGTCATGCTCGCCGGCCACAAAGGCGCCGATGCTGGCCATGGCTTTGGCGAACGTGGCGATATAGACGTCGATCTGGTCTTGCACGTCCTGCTCGGTGCCCGTTCCGGAGCCGTCATATCCCATCACGCCGAAGCCATGGGCGTCATCGACCAGCAGCCGAAACGGATATTTCGCTTTCAGGGCGGCAATCTCCCGCAGCATGCCCTGATCACCCGCCATCCCGAACACGCCCTCCGTAATGACCAGGATGCCGCCCTGGCCGCCCTTGAGGCGTTCGGTGGCCCGCCGCAGTTGCTGTTCGAGGCTTTCGATGTCGTTGTGTTTGAAGACGAAACGCTTCCCGCTGTGCATCCGCAGCCCATCGATAATGCATGCGTGCGACTCGCTGTCATACACGGCGATGTCGTGGCGCGACAGCAGTGCGTCGATGATGGACAGCACGCCCTGATAGCCGTAATTCAACAAAAAAGCATCTTCCTTTTTTGCAAATTCGGCCAGTTCGGCCTCGAGTTGTTCGTGCAGGCGCGTATTCCCCGTCAGCATGCGGGCCCCCATGGGATATGCCAGCCCCCATTCCGCCGCCGCTTCGGCATCCACTTTCCGCACTTCCGGATGGTCGGCCAATCCCAGATAGTTGTTAATGCTCCACACGATCTTTTCCCGGCCGCGAAACATCATCCGGGCACCCAGCGGCCCTTCCAGCTTCGGAAACATGAAATAGTTGTGCCCCACCTCGGCATAATTCCCGAGCGCGCCTCGATTCAGACGAAACTTGTCAAAAAGGTCCATATAAAACACTTGGCCGTGCAAAAGTATAAATACCGCTCCGTCCTATGGATGCGCATCGGCGTTGCCTGTCTATTCTTTTGGGCGTGCCCCCTCGCCTTGCGGCTCGGGGTCGGGCCCCTACGGGCTCGGCGGTTCGCCTCGGCCCGCCCGTCATCCCATTCCACACCCTGCACCACCCGCTTGGCTTCGACTACGCTCAGCCAGCGGGTGTTTCCCTCCGGCGGCGGTCCCTGAGCTTGTCGAAGGGCGGGCCGCCTCGCCGATGCGGCTCGGCGCCCTCCGGGCCCCTCACGCGATGCAAGGGCGAAACGTGTTTCGCCGCGAAAAAGGCCGCTCCCTGAGCGTAGTCGAAGGGTGCGGCCATTTATTTGGGTAGCACCCCTACATCACCGTCCCCGCCGCCTTTACCCAAAACCCGCATCTTTGCTCCCGTGAAGAAGCTTTTGCGCATCGGCGTCAGCGTCATCAACGACGTCCGGGTCGATCCCCGCGTTCACAAAACCTGCACCACCCTGGCCCGGGCCGGCCATCAGGTGACCTGCTTCGCCCGCCCGACCACCGACTTTCCCTGGCCCGCACCGCCCCCTTATCACATTCAGTGGCTCCGGCCCGGTGCCGCCGGCGGTAAAAAAATGTATGCCGCCTTCAACTATCAGCTATTTCAACAACTCCGACGTGCCGACTTCGACCTGCTATGGGCCAACGACCTCGACACCCTCCTGCCGATGTGGCTCCATGCCCGCCGCCGCGGCATCCCGCTCATCTACGACACCCACGAATATTTCACCGGCATGGCCGAACTGGCCGGCCGCCCCCTCACCCGGTGGATGTGGAAACGTCTGGAACGGGCCCTCTTTCCCCGCTTGCAACATATCATCACCGTCAACGAATCGGTGGCCCGCTTATACGAACGGGAATACGGCAAGCCCATCGCCATCATCCGCAACCTGCCGCTCCGCAGCGACCGCCGCTCCCGAGACGTCGGGCAATGGGCGCCGCCCTTTCGGCTGATCTATCAGGGCGCTCTTGCGGTGGGCCGCGGCCTCGAAATGCTCCTGCAAACCATGACACGCCTGCCGCAAGACGTGGTGTTGGACGTCGTGGGCGACGGCCCCCTCCGTCTCCATCTCGAGGACTTCGTTCGCCGCGAAGGCCTCGAAAAACGCGTGTTTTTCCACGGTCTCGTGCCGTTCCACGCCCTGGCCGACCATACCGCCAAAGCCCATCTCGGATTGAGCATCGAAAGCCCCGACTTCACCAACAGCGCCCTCTCGCTGCCCAACAAACTGTTAGACTACCTCAATCAAGGGCTTCCCGTGGTGGTCAGCGACCTGCCCGAACACCGGCGGTTGGTGCTCCGCTACGGCGTCGGCAAAATCCTCAAAGCCTATTCTCCCGAAGCACTGGCCGAGGCCGTCTTGAGCGTCAAAGAAGACCGTGCCTTCTATCAAACAGCGGCGCAGCGCGCCCTGGCCGCCGCCGACAGCGACCTGACATGGGAAACGCAGGAACCCGCCCTCCTTCAAATCGTTGCCGATGCTGCCGGGCTTTGACGTCATCATCCCCTCTTATCGGAATGCTGCGGCGCTGCGCCGCTGTTTAAGCGCCTGGACCCGCCAGGACTATCCCGACTTTCACCTATGGATCTGCATCGACGGCGAAGCCGATGAAGCCCGTTCGCTCGTTGCAGCCATGTCGGACGGACTTCCGCCCCACGCGCTCCTGACGCATCCGCAGGCAGCCCACCGAGGACGCTCCGCCACCCGCAACCTGCCGCTAAACCATCTCTCCCGCCCGTTCACCCTTTTTTTTGACGCCGACCTCGTCCCCCAGCCCGACCTGCTGTTCCAGCACCAGCGTCTGCTTTCCGCCGACGTTTCCAATGCCTCCGTCGGACACATCTGCTATCAAAACGCCGACCGGAACATCTGGGCCGCCCTTTACAACGCCAAATTGGACGCCCGCCGTCACCGGCAGCCCTTGCCGCCCTGGCAATTCACCTCCGGCAATGCGGCCGTGCCCACCGAGTGGTTCGTAGAAGCGGGCGGCTTCGATGAAGCCTTCGTCGAATACGGCGCCGAAGATGCCGACCTGATGGTCCGCATCGCCCGACAACGGCCGGTCACAGTCCGTTACAACCGGTGGGCCGCGGCCGTCGGCCTGATGGAAAAAACGCTGGACACCGTCCTGAGGGAACGCCACCGCATGGGACAGACCACCCTGCGACAATTTGCGCAAAAGCATCCCGACATCCCCCAATACTTCCACTGGCGGAAATTCACGCAGCCGCCATGGAAATGGTTCCTGAGCATGCTATGGGCTGACCGGTTCTTTTCCGCGGCCCAAAAGGGCGTGCAGCAGCCCCGCCTGCCCCTTTTCCTGAGAAAACGGTTGGCGGATTATCTCACCGTCGGCGCGCTGTTTCGGGGATACGTCGGGCGCCCGCTCTCAGTTCAGTGACAGCAGCCCCTTAATATCCAGCCCGGGCATCGAGGGCAAGACGTCGCCGAGCTCTTCTTCGATAATTTGCTGAATTTGCAGGCGCAGGTTGCGGGCGGCTTCGTTGATGGTGGCGGCGATGAGCGACGACACCTCGATGGTGGGCCGCTGATGCAACGTCTCACTCAGATAAAGGTTGTCCACTTCATGATGACCGTTCAACACCACTTTCACCAGGCCGTCCTCCGATGCGGCCTCCACTTTCAACACTTCCAGCCGCCGCTTGATGTTCTCGATGCGGTCTTTAATCTGTCCCAGCTTGCCAAAGTTAAATCCGAACATGATATGGTTTATGCTTTTGAAGGATGAATGCGTTGCGAAAGGTCGAGGTGATGGCGGCGCGCCACCTCCCGGGCCGTTTCATAGCCGGCATCGGCATGGCGGATGACGCCGAGGCCGGGGTCGTTGCGCAAGACGCGGGCCAGCTTCTGATCGGTCAGCTCGGTGCCGTCCACAACGATGACCATGCCTGCATGCAGGGAATAGCCGATGCCCACGCCGCCGCCGTGATGAAACGACACCCAGGTGGCGCCGCTCGAGGCGTTGGTCAGCACGTTCAGCACAGGCCAGTCGGCAATGGCGTCCGAGCCGTCCTTCATGGCTTCTGTTTCCCGATAGGGCGAAGCCACCGAGCCGGTGTCGAGGTGGTCTCGTCCGATGACCAGGGGAGCGGAGATACGCCCTTCCCGCACGGCGCGGTTAAATGCCAGGCCGGCCTTTTCGCGCTCGCTCTGCCCAAGCCAGCAGATGCGCGCCGGCAGACCCTGATAGGCCACGCGCCTTTCAGCCAGGTCAAGCCATCGCATCAGGGCTTTGTTTTCAGGAAACAACTCCCGCAAGATGTCATCCGTCACCTTAATATCATCCGGATTTCCCGACAGCGCCGCCCACCGAAACGGGCCCTTTCCTTCGCAAAACAGCGGTCGGACATACGCCGGCACAAATCCCGGAAAGTCAAATGCGTTTTTCACGCCCTGCGACCGGGCCTGCCCGCGGATGTTGTTGCCATAGTCAAACGTATGCGCGCCCCGCTTTTGCAACGTCAGCATCAGTTCCACGTGTCGCGCCATGCTTTCCAGCGCCAACTGAATATGGCGGTCGGGATCGGACTTTCGTAATTCCAGCGCTTCTTCCACCGATATTTGATAAGGGAAATAGCCGTTCAGCGGATCGTGGGCGCTGGTCTGGTCGGTCAGCAAATCGGGCGTGATGTGGTGTTCCACCAGATATTGGAGCAGATGGACGGCATTGGCCCGCACGCCGATCGAGACGGCTTCTTTTCGCGCTTTGGCTTCCAACGCCGCCTTCACGGCGTCCTCAATATTGTCAAAGGATTTATCGAGATATCGGGTCTGGATGCGTTTGTCGATGCGCCACTGTTCGGCTTCGGCCACGAGTGCCACGCCTTCATTCATGGTGACGGCCAACGGCTGGGCGCCGCCCATGCCGCCCAGACCGGCGGTGACCACCAGCCGTCCCCGCAAGGAAGGCTCGCCGAAATGTTTCCGGGCCGCCGCGGCGAAGGTTTCGTAAGTGCCCTGTACGATACCCTGCGTGCCGATGTATATCCACGACCCCGCGGTCATCTGGCCGTACATGATGAGGCCTTTGTCTTCCAACTCCTTGAAATATTCGAACGTGGCCCAGTGGGGCACCAGCATGGAGTTGGAGATGAGCACGCGGGGCGTCCACGGGTGGGTTTGCAAGATGCCGACGGGTTTTCCCGACTGGACCAACAGGGTTTCGTCGTCTTCCAGCACCAGCAAGGCCCGCAAAATATCCTGTAAGGCGCGTTTGTTGCGGGCGGCCTTACCGCTGCCGCCGTACACGACGAGGGCTTCGGGCTTTTCAGCCACTTCGGGGTCGAGGTTGTTCAACAACATGCGCAGGGCGGCCTCCTGCGCCCACCCTTTACAATTCAGTTCAGTTCCCCGCGGGGCGTGCAGATTCCGCAGGTCCAGATGTTCGATGGTCTCGGGCGTGATCTTCATGACTGTCGCCGATTGCACCGCAAAGTAAACAGAAGCGGATTTGTTATTCCGCGACGTCGAGCAGGCGGGCGGCTAAATATTCAAAAGCACCCGAATCAGGATGACCACTGCCATCGAAAGCACGCATCCCCAGAGCGCAGGACGGGTCATGTCCCAGTTTTCTCTGGAAAGGAAATAAACCAGCACCACCCCCAGCGGTCCCAGGACAAGTCCCCAGTAAAACGGCGGAATCCCGCCCAACGGCTTCCCATCATCCGGCCGGGTCGGCGCCATCCAAAGCGCCTTCTCCCCACAAGCGAAAGAGCCTGCCAGGGCATCCGCTTGTTGCTCGACAGCGGCTACGGCTTTCCTCGAATAGGTAAAGTCATGTCCGTAAACCATGCCACTCAGCCCCCACAGGGCCATATACATCATCCATACACGCATGCGTCGCATACACATGTTTTTTACTTTAACGCCTCGAAAATAAAAAGCCCTTGCCCTCCCGCAGGAGAACAAGGGCTTTCCCGCTATCTGCATTTTTTAATAGACCGCCGTAGCCCACAACAAATTCCAGAGGAACCAGAACACCACCCATGTGCCTGTGCCCACCACACAACCGATCACAGACTTCTTGACCATGTCCTTATCTCCATCCGTCAACACATACACGAGGACGATGCCAAGCACGCCCAAGCAACATCCCCACAAAAACGGCGAGATGCCCATGAGCGGGTCGTCATCCGGGTTCCATGCCTTAATCACCACATCCGAAGACACCACACCGCTGGCCTTTAATTCAGTGATATTCACATCATGCACAGCGACGTATTCTTCCGCCGCTTTCAGCGAGGCGAACTCATTTTTCACCTTTTGGGCGTCATAGCCAAAATCCGACGCAAAAGCCGCCGTTGACACAACGAAAAGCAAGAGCGTCACGCTAAAGCTCAATATTTGCTTCATCATAGTATTGCAATTTAATTTTTTTAGCCGCCCAAAGTCAAAACGCCAAAGATAATCTGGAGAAGGGTCCCCACCACCGCGGCCACCAAACAGCCATAGAATGCCTTTTTCGACTCGTCCTTGTTTCCATCCGTCAGGATATACACCAATACCACCCCGATCACACCCAAGACACACCCCCACAGGAAGGAAGGAATCCCAAACGGCGGCCCTTCGCCGTCATCCGGCGTCCATGCGTTGATTGTTACATCCGGTGCCAACATGCCGGTTGCCTCCAATGTGGTCAAGTCCACATCATGCGCGGCTACGTATTCTTCCGCCGCATTCAGCGAGGCAAATTCGCTTTTCACCTTTTGCGCGTCGTAACTAAAATCAGTGGCAAACGCTTTGCCGGACATCACCAGCATCAGCGCCGCCGTTGCAAAAATCCATGCGTGTTTCATCTTACTCGGCTTTTTATTGATGCCACAAATGTAGCGCTTTTTCCTTTTTCTCATTCAGCATTACAGTAATCAAATTCAGTATAAAAAACATCCACCTCCTGCATATTTCCACCCACATCTATCCGTTCTATACACATGTTCAGCTTTTATGTTGCATTCGGCCATATCTACTTGTAGATTCTCACCACCTGTCCATCCATCGCATCAAAGACCACGAAGTAGTCACTTCCGATGTGCTTGATTGCTGCTTTTCCAATGGTCGCCCGGGCGGATTCCGGCTTAAAGGCCGGTTTCACTGCATAATTGTTTATCCGGGCGCCCGCCTCTGCTTTGACGTAAATTTCGGCCTCCTTTTCATCATTTTTCACGGCCAGCCGGATTCGATCATTGTTCTGAAAATAACGGACAACTTCCGGCAGGCTGGTAATCCAGGCGTTTTGCATGCGGACGGTGTCGATGATGCTTTGCAGTGCGGAGAATGTTTGTTCGTTGTGTCCCGTCAGGTCGGGGTGGGCCAAAACCAACATCAACCCCTTATTCGGCTTAACGGCATACTGCCAGTAATCCTGAAGATATTGCCGATAGCGAAGAATATCATTTTGCAACTGCCGGGGCGTCTTGTATTCATCTGTTTTGAGTTTTCCGATGAAAAAATAGTCGTCATGATAAGTAGGCGCTACCTCCAGCATCTCCGTGGTCTGGTAGTAGTCTTCTCCGGAAAGGACCACGTTATGCGGGATCATGCTGCCCAGGATAAAGTCGAGATGATTGGCGCTGATACTGCTGCTGTAGCTGTAGTTATTTTGGTATAGGGCCAGCATGCCTTTATAAGCAGGCGTGGTAAAAGGAAAACGAAAGCCGTCAAAATGTGCTTGCCAACGGGCTTCATTTTGCAGGATGTCTTGCGTGGCGTCGGCAAAATCCATCCCTCCATAACTTGTATATAGGTAGCCGCTCGATGCCAGATCCACCTTTTGGGCTTTCAGATAGTCCCGAATCTCCTTTTTGACCGTCCCACTGACAAAAAATGTAGGCCTGATATGCTGCTGACGCAACCTATCAATAACAAATTGATAGGACGACAACGTATCTCCCATGTTAAAAGATATGGCAAAAGCGGCCGCATGGGCATTGGGCCACACATTTCGCCGGATGGGCAGTCCCTTTTGTTGATGGTAGTCCTGAGCCACCCACCGGTAGAACTTTTCAATTTGTGCGATGCTGCTTTTGCCTCCATCATTGGCGGGCACCAACCAGTCCGACAGCCCCACCAGATAGCTGATCCCCTTTCCGTATCGATGTCGAGTAACCGCCGGATAGGTGTGGGTTCCATTGTACCAGACCGCCAGCGTATCCAACTCACCGGAAATGGCTTTCACGCCCATGGCCAACCAGATATCTACGTCATAGGCGGGCAGTTTATCGCCTTCAAACGGCGCTTTTATCCCAACAACGGAATAGCCGCCGGCGTTGACTTCCTTGAAAATCAGCCCGTACACATCCGACAACACGTAACTTTCAGGCCCCAACTCACCGGTTTTCAATATCCGATCGTCTCCTTCATAAGTATTCCTGCCGACGTTATCACCACTGATCAAAAAGCCGCCTTCTCGAACAAAGTCTTTGATGTTATGCAGCTCGGCATCGGTCATATACGACAGCGACAGCTCCCTGTCGGCGTCATGAATACCCCGGGCGGTTAAGAGAATCAAAATTTGATATTGCATCAGCTCTTCTTTGCGATACAAGATGTCTCTGTCGGCCAATTTGACGGGGATGCCGTTTTTCGTCAATTCCTGAACAGCCAGAACAACCGCCGGGGGTAAAGCGGGGTCTTCGCGCGTAAAGTCGATGCCCGTGGTGATGAATAAGGCTCTGGGCAGCGGCCGGGCATCCGGCGGGATCGCTGCGGAGCCGGCGGACCGGCTTCGCTGACATCCCCCCACAAAGACTTCCGCCGCCATCAGCAGCAGAAAGAACGCCATCAATCCTGTACGCATGTCATTGAATTTTTTCTATCCTGACCTCTTTGCCCGGCAACACATTCAGGATAATGGTGCCCGTGCGGTTGTTGTATATGCCGTCCGCTTGCGAACCGGTGATCCGCACGATTTTCGCCTTCGTCGTATAACGAATGCTCAGCGGCACATCATAGACGGTCGGATCCAGGTCACTCATCAATCGCAAAAAGGTCACATCTCCGAATTTCTGCGTTTTTAATCGAACCCTCCGTTTCTCGATAAGGTATTTAAATATGTTCTGCTCCGTATCGATCCAATAGCCGGAATTTCGGATCAGCCGCACCTGACGCCTGAATCTTTCCAGCGGCACGAAACGGCGGGTGATGGTTGTGCTGTCTATGTTTCGCAGCGACAAGCGATCTTGATAAATATGCGCATAGTTGATAATCAGCCACTTGCCTGTGCCCTTTTTAAGGGTCTGATATAGTTGCTTTTCGGAAAGTCCTGAAGGAATCAATTGATACGTCACGCCTTTATACGTGTGGGAGGTGTTCTTGCGGGCAAATAAGAATCTTTCAGGCGGTCTGGCCTTGCACGGCGCCGCCATATGGATCGTTCTGACTTCCGGGTGTTTTTTTATCAGACTTTCCCAGTCCGGCGGGGTGTCGCACAAGAGGGCGATCTCAAAGCCATCCTTTTTCAGGGCCTGCCATTCGCCGCCGCCCATTCTGCTGACCGTCAAGCCGTTATACGTTGCCGTAAAGTGTCGTTTATGCTCCCATCGCGGTAAGATGCTGAATGTGGCTTTCAGGCGATACTTGTTCAGGACAGGCACAGCATAAAGGTATTGCGAATAGCTTTGCTCATCAAAGCTGATACTGACTGCGGCCGGCTTGTCCATGTAGAAATCGGCTATCTCAAACTTTTCCGTTATATGCGGCGTGCTGTCGGGGGGCTGCGTCAACGTCCGGGCGAAATATGCTTGCAGGGTGTCGTACAGCGGCTTTTTCCGTTCCGTATAAACCGGCGTTTCCCACGTCTCCCACGTAAAGAAATAGGGCGCACCTTCGGGATACTGCTTGATCAGACTATCCTGCTTGTCAGTGATAAATAAATACAGGCGAAAGCCTTCGGTGGGGCTGTATTCAATGGTTCGTGTGCCGGCTTTGTCGTCTAACACGAATCGGTGTGAAGGGTCGGAGACATTAAGCAAGTGCCAATCGAGCCGCAACTCCAGATGATGGGTTTTGGTGTCGTAAAACCAGTCGGCATTAGACGCCGCCGGATGCGTGGAAACACCGAATTGCAATATCCCGCGATTGTTGACGATGCTGTCGAACTTTTCACCCGTGAGCGATTCTCGGCCGCGGTTCACCAGCATCCATTGGTCGATAAACCGGCCGTTGGCATTGTATTTTGAGGCATAGACGGGAATGTGGTTGTTGTAAATATCCGTAAACACCGAATAAGGCTCATCCACGAGGATTTTAGCCTGATCAGTGTCCTTGATGGTCACTAAAAACTCAAATCCGTTGTCAAAGAGCTGGTTGGTAAACGGTAATTTATGGTCGCCTTTCTGTTCATCATACGTATCGATGGCGATGTACAGATTGTGTTTGCGCACGTCGAAGCCGGGCAAATGTGCGGCGATATAAAAGTAGGATGCATCGGCAAAGCCCTTCATCTGGATGCTTGATGAGTGAGTATCGATACCGTCCCAATCGTTCAGACGGCCGTCGATGACTTTGCGGCGGTCTTCCAGGGCTTTAATGCCGAAGTTCTGTTCCGGATTTTCCATGTTGTGCCACAGCTTGCGGTTTTCAAATGGAAGCTCAAAGTCCATCACCAGCCAGTTGTGTTTAAACCATTCATCGGCCCATTCAAAAAAGACGGCGCCGGCGCAACGGGTTTTTACGATGTCTTCGGTCAGCCTTTTCGACAGGCGGGCCTGTTCCGCCTCGCTCAGCCCTCCTTGATGAAACCCGTCAGGATTGAAATGGCTGACGCCTCGGCTCGACGGCAGTCCATACTCGGCAATGACCAGCGGCATGCCCCGGCAGTGCTGCTTCAAGTCGGTCAGATAGTGAAAATAGTTGTCGCCTTTTCCCTGTCTGTATTCTTCTTGCAGGTAAATAAAGTCCGGATAATAGGGATATACGTGATAGGCTGCGTATAGGCCGGCGTGAAAGAGTTCGGTGGCGTGAAATTTGGTAAAGTCGATGCTGCTTAAGTCATTATCATATTCCCTGACGGTTTTCTTTTCGATAAACTCTGTGTGATGATACATCGGGTCAAGCGGCAACCAATTGACGAAGGATAAGGGGTGTTGCCAGCCGTATTGCTGGATTTCATAGGTGGCAGCAAAGTCCAGCATTTTCGCCAACCAGATCTCCATGGCATTGGCATGATGCACCTGCACAAACACGCCGTTGTAATGTTCCTCCTTATGCTTCTGAATGGTTTTAAATACGTCGAGCGGCTCCCATTCCCGTCCCAGCAAATACCCCACGACATATCTTGCCACATCGGCCGTATATACCCCGTGAGCTTTCCCGGGCTTCTCGGGCAGTACTGCATTTCCGTGGATGACGTCGATGACGTCCATTATTTCGCGCTGGAAGCGGCGGGTATAATCCTCATGAAGGTAGTCTTCATCCGGAGGTGTCGTTGCCCACACGCCCTGGAGCAGATAGAGCGGGCGATCGGCATGATACAGGTTATAGTAGTTTAAGGCCTTATAAAATTCGGGTGGCAGGATGGTGTAGGTTCGAATGACATTCGCGTTCATCGCGCCGATTTCTTCCAACCATTTCAAATACCCATCAAACGTCAACGAAAACTCGGCCGGGAATTTACCCGGGAGCGCCACGCCCAGATTCACGCCTTTCAAGAAAAAGTCGTCGAAGCCGGCTGTTTGTTGATTTTCAATGCGTGCCTTTTGAAAATATGCGGGGCCGGTACGGAAATAATAGGTGGCCTCCGCGGAGGCTTCCTTTAATTCATCTAAGGACGCGGGGGCGAACAGCGGTCTGGAAGCGTCTTCCTTATACTTGACAATGATGTGGTCCCGCCGAATACTTTCCTCATATTCCATCATCTTATAGACCGTGAAGACCAGCAGAGCAAGGAGGGCAAGGATAACCGCTAACTTAGCCTTCATACGCAACGCGCCTCACGTGGGCCTCATTATTATAAGTGATATGTGAGGGACCAATAGGCTGTGAAGTTGGCATAAAACGGATTATAAAACCTGCTGGCCCCCAGGGCAAAAGCCCATTGTCGATATTGATAGCCGATTTCTGCATTCGCCGACCAGTGCGGGATATCAATATAAACGGTATCCAGCTTATTGTTAATGCGCTCATAATAGTATTCCGATCCAACGTTGTATAAAGCGCCTGCATACGCATAAAAGTCGCCGATCGGGTAGTAAAGCGAAAGGGAGGGGCCATATAGCCGCCGTCCCATTGGCGAATAGTAATATTCCGACTTATAGGCATAGTCCAGATATGAATAAGCCGCGCCGATATTGATCTCGGGCCGGCGAAATACTTGATAAGACAAGTCGGCACCGTAGCCCATATGGGGGTTGACGTCTTCTTCATATCGGTCGTTGGGCACATCCAGAATCGGTTTTCTATCTACGACACCATACAAGTAATGGACAGACAATTGTATTCTCCGGTATTTTATTTTCAGGTCGTTTCGTGCTTCCATTTGTCCGACCTGATTCCAGTAGTAGAAGTAATCGTATCCACCGGTCAGGGTATTGGCGATGTCAACGTTGCCGATGGCATAGTTGCTCCGCCATGCCAGCCCGTAAGATGAGAGTTTGCTATCGGCTAAGGTATAGCCGACGAAAGCATCTACCCGATGATGCGGGGTCACATAGCTGAGCTTAGCAAAGGTATTGTCATACCAGCGGGTGGTGTCCCCGGCCGGGGTATTCACAAAATCCCGATTGGAGTAATCCAACAAAAAGCCCGCCGAGACATGGAGGGTGTTGTTTAACCGTTTTGAAACGCCGTAGCGCTGGATGAAGGCGTTGATGTTATAGCTTTCTTCCTGTTCGTTCAGGAATGAGGGTGTAACCGCGAACTGATATTTCAGCCCTCGTTGGATTTCCTCATATTCTCTGCGGATGGAGACTTCCTGCGGGTCCAGTGCAACGGCTTTCTGATAGTATTCCAGCGCTGTATAGGGCTTTTCCATCCAGTAATACATTTTGCCGATGCCCTGATAGGCCTCTGAATAGGTGTCGTCGATTTCCAGCACACGCCGATAGGTGTCAATGGCTTTTTGCAGCTTTCCCTGCCAGGCATAGGCCTGGGCCAGCTTAAAGTACAGGGGGACTTCATCGGGCAGCAGGCTGATGGCTTTTTGATACATCTCCACGGACTTGTCGAGCCGGTCCGTCATCAAATAGACCGTTCCGAGGCCCGACAAAGCCTCGACGTCTGTATGGTCATTTTCATATATTTCTGAAAACAGCCTTTCCGCCTCTTCGTATTCCTCTGTTTTCAGGTAGAGTCTTGCCAGCGCCAACCGCGCATCATAATCTTCCGGTTGAACGTCCAGAATTTTAGCGTAATAGCGTATGGCGGTTTGATAATCGCCGTTTTCTTTGGCTTCGTATCCTTTCTGACGCCATTGTTCCGTTTCCTGCGCATGGACCCCCGCGTAGGCAATGAGTATTGAAACAATGGCTGTCCTGTGCAGCACCTTTTTCAGGGCCAAGAGCATTTTATATGCCCTTTCGGTCAAATTTTCGCCAATCATGATTCTTTTTTAAGAAGTTTTTTATTCCGTCCAGCTGGGCTGCAATCTTAAAGAACGCATAGGTGAACTCCGAGAGGATACCGGCCAGCAGCAGCCACAACCAGTCGGTAAAGCTCTTATATCGCAAGGCGTTTCGGGTGGTCTCGGTGTGTTGTTTACTCCAATATTCCAGCAACACGGTAATGCTGCTCATGATAATGGCCGTGGTTAACAATATGCCGGCCAGCAACAAAAGCACCCATTGGGTGTTAAACAGCCCGTAATATCCGGCTATGAATATAAATATTAACGCCAGCACCTTGATGATGGGAGACAGCAGTTCGAAAAGGAAGTAGTATGGCAGGGCCAGCATGCCCGTAGCGCCATAGCGCGGTTCAAAAACGGCGTTGTAATAGAAGCGCAGCGTTTCCGCCAGGCCCTGGTGCCATCTGGACCGCTGCCGAAACAGGGATTTGGCGTTCTCGGGCACTTCGGTCCATAAAACGGCTTCGGGCACAAAGGCGGCTCTGGCGTTTTGCTTTTGATCCCGTTTATATTTCCATAACCGCACGACGATTTCCATATCTTCACACACGGTTTGCTTCCCCCGTCCTACGTTTTTCAGGATGTAGGGCGAGGTATTGATGGGTGTTAAAAAGCCGCCGACGTTATCGAGGTCTTGCTTCTTGAACAAAGAGAAAGCCCCGGACATAATCAACAGTGCGTTGACTTTGCTTAGGCCGATGCGTGAGATCATAAATGATTTGATGTATTCGTTGATTTGCCATTGGACCCATATGTTTCGGGGCACGCGGGCGCTTTGCACCCGGTTGTTGACGATGGTGACGTCGTTGGCCACGGCCAGCTGGCCACCGGCCACGATGGTCTCGGGATGTTCGATAAACGGCGTGACGACTTCTTTGAGGGCGTCGGGGTCCAGCACCGAGTCGGCATCGATGGTGCAGATGTATTTCCCGGACGCGTAGTTAATGCCGGCGTTGATGGCATCGGCTTTTCCGCCGTTGTCCTTGTCTATAATCAGCAGTTTTTCGGTGTCCTTTAATCGATACACCGCCCGTATTTTTTGGGTGGGCAGGGCGCGCACTTCGGGCACAAGGGTTGTTGGCTTCGTTTCAAAATGGTGCAGCAGCTTCGGGATGGTGCCATCCTTTGAGCCGTCATTCACGACAATGACCTGATAGGCGGGATAATCCAGTTTCAATAGGTTTTCCACGCAGGTAATAATGGAGACTTCTTCATTATAAGCGGGCACGATAATGGAGATCGGATAACGACGGTAGTCGTGCGGCGGTTTGGGCTTTTTTCTTTTACTGCGAATAAAAAAGTAAAACAGCGCATTGGCATATAGGAGCACGTCGATGATGAGGTAAAGCGAAAAATATATAATAAACAGCTTTTCGATTACCCGCAAGGCGAAGTACATGCTTTCTATTGCTTCTTAATGACGATTTTGCTCCCGGGAAGGGCCTCCAGCAGGAGCGTTCCTTGTGTGTTGGCATAAACGTTTTCTTTGCCGTTTATTTTTACGCTGACCTGTGGCCATGGCACCTTCACCCGCAGGGTGAGCGGCTCATCATATTCATTACCTAAATCTGTTTTCAGCTTAATGATGAAGCGTCCTATGCAGCGGTACGTTCGCAGGCGCGTGTGTTGACGCTCGATGATGTATTTCCCGACTGTCTTTATCGGCGCCACCCAATAACCGGTTTGCGCCAGCATTTGCATCTGCTTGTCGAAGGTTTCCGGATAAAGCGAATAGGTGTTTCGGACTTTGTGGTATTCCAGGATGTGCATTTCCTTACTGCCCTTCGGGAACAGATGATGATACATCAGGATAAGCCATTTCCCGCGGGCTTGTTCCAGCCACTCTTTGAACGCAGAAAGGTCGGGTATGGTGTCGTTCAAAATCGCTCTGGATTTGAGCATCCATAAATTGGAGGGAGTTGCGCTGTTGTCGGTGTCATCTCCTGTTCTACCGAACCAGAACCCCGCCTTTTGGGCTGCCGAAGCGGTTTCATCCCACGCAAACGAATAGGGATAGTGAATGGTGTAACACGGGGCCCCGGTATGGCGCTCAATCAACGTCTTATTTTTCTTCATTTGGGCAGCCAGGGTATCGATGGGTAAATGCCGGTCGTAACGTTGATGGCGGTATCCATGGGAGGCTATCTCGTGGCCGTCCTGATGCAGGCGGCGGATTTGCGGCCAGCCCATTTTCTTGATCTGGAACATTCCCGGTTCGGCGGAATAAGACGCTTCTTCCTTCGTCCATTCCCCCACCAGACTGAATGTGGCCTTAAAGTGATATTTTGACAAAATGGGGTAGGCATATTCATATTGCGTATATGAAGCATCGTCGAAGGTGATGGATACGGCTGCGGGCCGGTCGTCTTTCCACGTGCAGATTTCCGCAGAAAAGGATTGCGCCGTTAGCGGGCTTGCCCACCATAAAAACGGCACCATCCATATTACTCGGTTCGTCATTTGCTCGATAGAAGATTAAAATCGAAGGGTTATCTCACAATTGCCCTCCACGTCTATCACCAGATACTCATTGTGATGGCGTTTGACGAGGTGATACGGAACGGGAGATATCACTTCTTTGGGTCTTTCAGGCAGTTGAATGCTCAGGCCTTCCATTTTAGACGGGCTGATAATGTCCAGGTTTACCCGACGCCCCTGTTCGGTCACCGAGATGTTGAGGTCTTTCAACTTATTCCAGCGCTGGGCCACCGTATTGGCCGAAGTTATCCACACGTTTTGCGTTTTCAGATAATCGATAAGCGCCTGGAGCGGCTGCAGCGTGATTTCGCTGATGCCGCTATACATCGGATGGCCCAGATAGACCATCACGCCATGGTTGGGCTTGACCACCTCATTGAAATAGCGAAACAGATATTCCTTAAAACGGGCGGCATCTTCTTTTTGTAAGTCGGTGCTATACGTGACTGTTTCATCCAACACCTTTTGGTAAAAGAACCAATCGCTGTGATAGATCTGCGACAATTCCAACAAGTCCAGAGACACAAAAAAGTCATCCTTAAAAATCGGGATGTTATACGGCACCACACTGCCGCGGATAAATTCGAAATGGTTGGCGGCGATGCTCGTTTCATAGATAAATCCTAATTGATTGAGCACATACATACCCCAGAAGCTATTGGACACGTAAGGAAAACGGAAGCCGGTAAAACGGGTCTGCCAATAGTTGCGGTTCATCAGGAACTCATGCAAGGTTTGCCCATAATCCAATGTTCTAAAATCGGGATGGCTAAAAGAGTGTCCCTGTAACGAAATAAGTTTTTCTTTCTGTAATTGTTGCCGGATATCGCTGGGGATATGAGGCGTAACGAAGAATACGGTCGGTAACTTGTTGGCATTGATAAAGTGAATAATGCGTTGATACTGTTCGGCCGTGCCGCCGTCGTCAAACGTCTGGCAATACACAGCGGAATGGGCGTCCTTCCATGGGTTGAGATACAGCGGATATTTTCTTTTGCCGATGGAAAGTTCCACCACCCAGTGGTAAAACCGGTCGATTTGCACTTCGGTGGCCAGTCCGCCGTCGTTTTGTGGATGCAACAACCTGAACGTAGGCAGGAGCACGGCTTTTCCCTTGCCATATTGATTGACGGTCAGGGCCGGATAAGAGTGTTTCCCGTCGGTTTGGGTCATATAGACGTTGACCGTTTTCGCAAGCCTGACCGGCACCAGTCGCCAGGGGGAATTGACAAACGGAGTATCGAAGCCGCTCCAGATGCCTTTTTTGTCTGCTTGCAGGCTCCAATCGGTGCAGTTGATTTCCTTCATTTCCACGCCGAAACATTCAGACAACGGCCATGAGTCGGCATTCAGCATGCCTTCATGCAGCAGGCGGTCTTCCTGATTCAACGTATTTCGCCCGATATTTTCTCCTGCAACCAATACGCCTCCGTTCCTAACCCACTCCGATAGATTTTTCATTTCCGCATCGCTCAAGAACGTCAGGGCTTCGGGCGCGGGTAAGTCGTGATATGAGCGGATGGTGGGTGCGATAATGATTTGATATTTCCGCAAAATATCGGGCTGCAACAACACCGATTTGTTTTCCAGCCGCACGAACACCCCCCGTTTGTTAAAGGCCTGCAAGGCCAGCACCGCCCCGTCGGATATGGTGCCGCGGCCGTCGCCGTCGCCGGTGGTCAGCAACAACGCTTTCGGCAGCCGATAGGCAACCTGCTGAGCGCTTATGCTTACCATCAGACATACACACAAAAGCAAAAAGGCGAACCTCGATTTCATGAAGGGATTTCAGGGGCGTGAAGATAAAACGCACGGTATTGCTGATATCGGCTTGTGTCACCGCCCCCCAACGTATGACTTCATCGCCGGCATGGCTGCCGATTATTTAATCTTAGATTTCGATATTTGCCGCCCCAAAAGAAATGTGAACGGATGCCCAATATCAAATCGGCGAAGAAACGCGCACGGCAGAATGAAAAAGCCCGGGCCCGCAATTACATGTATAAGGCGCGGTATAAAAAGCTGCTCAAGGCGGTGAAGAAAAGCCACGATCGGGAAGCGTCTTTGAAAGCCTATCCGCAGATTGTCTCTTTGCTGGATCGGATGGCGCTGCGGCGCATCGTGCATCCCAACAAGGCGGCGCGGATGAAGGCGCGCATCCTGAAAATGATCCTGAGCAAGTAAGGCGCCACGATCCCCCTGCCCTTCTTTCGTCTGCGAAAGGCTCATCGTAATTTTATTTCACACCCGCCGGCGGTGCATTTTTGTAATGTAAAAGGCGGGCATTCATTATGAAAGCATATCTGGATTTGCTGCGCCATGTGCGGCGGCATGGCAAAGAACGCCATGATCGGACGGGCGTGGGGACGCTGTCGCTTTTTGGTCATCAACTTCGGATAGACCTTCGGGAAGGATTTCCACTGCTGACCACCAAGAAGGTTTTTTTCAAGGGCATTGTGCATGAGCTGCTGTGGTTTTTGCGGGGCGAGACCAATGTGCGTTCGTTGCAGGAAGTGGGCGTGCACATCTGGGACCCGTGGGCCGATGAGAACGGCGAGCTGGGGCCCATTTACGGCTACCAGTGGCGGCGGTGGCCGCGTTACGACGGCGGCTTTGTCGATCAAATCCGTAACGTCATCGACACCATCAAGACCAATCCCACTTCCCGCCGCATGATCGTGAGCGCATGGAACGCCGCCCAGCTGGAAGAGATGCGCCTGCCGCCGTGTCATCTGTTGTTTCAGTTTTACTGGCACGAGGGCGTGCTATCGTGTCAGCTCTATCAACGCAGCGCCGACCTTTTCATCGGGGTGCCTTTCAACATTGCGTCGTATGCTTTGCTGACACACATGATAGCCCATGTGACGGGTGCACAGGTGGGCGAGTTTATCCACACGTTCGGCGACGTGCATATTTATCTGAATCATCTCGAAGCGGTGGACACGCAGCTGTCCCGCACGCCCCGCGCCCTGCCGCGTCTGGAGCTGAATCCGGATGTCCAGGATATTGATGACTTCACATATGCCGACATCCGCCTGCGGGACTATGATCCGCATCCCCGCATCAAGGCGCCGGTAGCGGTCTGATGCGTCCTCGGCTGGTTCTGATAGCGGCCCACAGCCGCAACGGCGTGATCGGAAAAGCGGGCGGACTGCCGTGGCGGTTGCGCGACGACTTGCGCCTCTTCC
>JALVCQ010000224.1 GCA_027009805.1 Bacteroidota bacterium | reverse complement strand
TGAACGAAGTCCGTAACCTTTATGATGCACTGTATCGGGATTTGCGGCCCTTCGTGGCCATTGTGGGCGGCGCCAAAGTGTCGGATAAGTTGCGGGTGCTGGAAAACCTGATCCCGCGGGTGGACCATCTGCTCGTGGGCGGTGCCATGGCATATACTTTCATCAAAGCCCATGGCGGAAGCGTGGGGAACTCGCTGGTGGAAGAAGATTTCCTTGACGAAGCCCGCCGGCTGATGGATATGGCGAAGACCCACGGGACGGCACTTCTCCTGCCTGACGATAGTGTAGCAGCTGATGCCTTTGCCGAAGATGCCGCCGTGCAGGTGGTGCCTTCCGACGCCATTCCCGACGGGTGGATGGGGCTGGATATCGGGCCCGAAGCCCGCCGGCGGTTTGCCGACGTCATTGCCGAAGGCCAAAAAATCTTATGGAACGGACCGATGGGCGTATTTGAATGGCCGGCTTTTGCCAACGGGACGCGGGCGGTGGCCGAAGCCGTGGCGCAGGCCACACAGCAAAACGGCGCCTTCTCCGTTGTGGGCGGGGGCGACTCCGTCGCTGCCGTCAACCAGATGGGGCTGGCCGATGCCGTTTCGTTTATCTCCACGGGCGGCGGGGCCATGCTCGAATTTATCGAAGGAAAAGAATTGCCCGGCATCCGAGCGGTGGTGGGAAGCTATCTTTCATGAAAGGGCCGGCGGTTGCCGACGAGCAGAGGATCGATATTTTTGCCGCTCAAAAAAGCACAATGAGACCTTTTACTGCATTTCGGTTCGTTGTTATCATCGGCATGTTAACAGCGCTGACCGTCAACCTGGCGGCCGGCGGACGCAGCAAGTCCAATGAAGGCGAAGATACTCAACGGTATTTGAAACAATTCCACTACGCGCAAAAGATGGGCGACCTGCAATCCGCAGCCACGGCCCTGGTGGGCTACCTGAGCCTCGACGAGAACGTCCACTACCTCGACACCCTGATGCAGGTCTATATCCTATTGGGCAACCAGCCCGCAGCCCTGGCCGCAGGCTACCGGCTGATGGCCAAAGGACAGACCTCGCCCGTCTTGCTGGACCGGCTGGCCGTCATCGAGCGGCAGGTGGGCCTGCTCGACAGCGCCATGGTGCGCTATATGGTCCTCTATCAAAAAACGTCGGATCCGATTTATGCCTACGAATTGGCCGAGCTCTATTATCAGAAGCAGGATTACGTGAACATGGAAAAACAACTCGACAAAATCTTCAACGATCCGCAGGCCATTCGGAAAAAAGTCCAGATGGTCATCCAGCAAAAACCCGTGGACGTGCCGGTGGTGGCCGCCGCCTATAACCTGCGCGGATATTACTACCTCAATAAAGGGAATATCGATCAGGCTGAAGCCGATTTCAAACTCAGTCTTAAATCGGCACCCGACTTTTTGCTGCCCAAAAACAATCTCAACGTGGTGGCACAGGTGCGTGAGCAGCTGAAAAAACGGCAGCAAACCCAGCCGATGAAGGGCAAGCCCGTCAAGAAGAAAAAATAACGCACACACCAG
>JALVCQ010000223.1 GCA_027009805.1 Bacteroidota bacterium | reverse complement strand
TACTTCAATCCCGCCGGCGCCCATCCTTCTGCGATGTTGGGCGAGTTTCCCCTCCAGCCGCCCACCAATCTCGTGCCCGTCATCACGCAGGCGGCCATCGGACGGCGGGAAAAGGTCGTGGTCTTCGGCAACGACTACCCCACGCCCGACGGCACGCCGATTCGGGACTATATCCACATCATGGACCTGGCGGAAGCCCACCTGGCGGCGCTCCGCCGCCTCCTGAACAGCGAGATGGAAGCTCCCTATGAAGCATATAACGTGGGCACCGGTCAGGGCTACTCCGTGCTGGAAATGATCCGCACCTTTGAAGAAGTGAACGGCGTGCGGGTCCCCTATGAAATAGGGCCGCGCCGCCCCGGCGATATCACAGCCATCTGGGCCGACCCCACACGGGCCGCCGACAAGCTGCAATGGAAAGCCCGTCGAGGCCTGGCGGAAATGCTGCGGTCGGCATGGGCATGGGAAAAGTCGCTGACCACCCCTTAAAACCGAACCCGCGTGGCCGCATCTCATCCTGAACGTACGCTCCTCATCACCGGCGGCGCCGGATTTATCGGCTCACATCTGGTCCGTCATATGGTGCGCCGATATCCCCATTATCATATCGTCACCCTTGATCTGCTCACCTATGCCGGCAATCTGGCCAATCTGGCCGACGTGCTGGACGAACCTCATCATACGTTCATCCGTGGAGACGTCACCGATGCAGCCCTCGTCAACAAATTGTTTGCCCAATACGCCTTTGACGGCGTGATCCACCTGGCCGCCGAAAGCCACGTCGATCGCTCCATTCATCACCCCCTTTCTTTTGTCAAGACCAATGTCGAAGGCACCGCCGTCCTCCTGGAAGCCGCCCGACAGACATGGGGCGAACAAACAGAAGGAAAGCGTTTTTATCAAATTTCCACCGATGAGGTGTATGGTGCGCTCGGTCAGGAAGGGCGCTTCACGGTGGACACGCCTTACCGCCCCCGATCGCCCTATGCCGCATCCAAGGGGGGCGCCGACCATTTGGTCGGGGCCTATCATCACACCTACGGCCTGCCCACCCTCATCTCCAACTGCACCAACAACTACGGGCCCTATCAATTCCCTGAAAAACTGATCCCGCTGACCATCTTGCGCATCCAGCAAAACCAACCCATTCCCATTTACGGCCGGGGCGAGAATGTCCGAGACTGGCTGTGGGTCGGCGATCATGTGACCGCCATCGACCGCATCTTTCATCAGGGCGCCCCCGGACACACCTACCTCGTAGGCGCCCGTAACGAATGGCGCAACATCGACCTCGTCCGAACAATCTGTGACCTCACCGATGAATATCTGGGACGTCCCCGCGGCACCAGCCGGCGCCTCATCACCTTTGTGAAAGACCGGGAAGGACACGACTTCCGCTATGCCATCGACCCGACCACTACGGAAGCCCTTGGATGGCGCCCCGCCCAATCGATGACGGAAGGGCTCCGGAACACCATCGAATGGTATATGACCCAACAAGAATGGGTCGCTCAGGTGTTGTCCGGAGAATACCGGCACTT
>JALVCQ010000222.1 GCA_027009805.1 Bacteroidota bacterium | reverse complement strand
TGTGGCGGCTGTCGGGGTCGAGCAGAAAGTCGGCCACGAGCGTGTCGCCAATGCGGGGCGGCAGCGGCAGCCCGTGCCAGGCCATCACGGTGAGGTCATATTTAATGTTGTGTCCTATCACTTCAATTTTTTCATCCATGTCTTGAAGCACCCGGGCGCTTCGCTCGAAATCCGCTGCTTCTCTGAGGTCGGCATAATAAGCCACAAAGGGTTTGGTGGCCCACGAACAGCCCACGGGTTGGGCAAGGTGGGGGTTGATGTTGTCGGTTTCGGTATCGAAGCCGATCTGGTCGGCCTGGTGAATTTCCCGGCGGAGGCGTTCCCAGTCTTGTTCGGATGTCAGCACCTGATAGAAGGTGGTTTGCGTCTCAATGGAATCGAACAGGGAAGGGCCGTCTGATGCCATCGGTTGCCCGAAGAGGTCTTGCTGCTGACGGCGGAAAAACCGCTGGGCAAGGGTACGGAACTCAAATTGCTGGAAAAATTGTTGGAGGGCTTTCAGGTTCGGCTCGCCGCGTCGATATTGGGTGGCGTCGAGTTCGACGGGGACGTCACGGCGCAGTCGGGCCAGCCGGCGGGATATGAAGGCGGCCTCCCGCCCGCTTTCCAGCTTTTTGCGAATGCTTTCCCGGATGTTGTCGAGGTGGGCGTAGATATTTTCTATGGACCCCCATTCGTCGATGAGCTTGGCGGCGGTTTTGATGCCGATGCCTTTCACACCGGGGATGCCGTCGGTGGCGTCGCCCGCCAGCGCCTGCACCTCCACCACCTGTTCCGGCGGCACGCCGAAATAGGCCCGCACTTCTTCCCGGCCCCATTCTTCGTAGCCCTCACCGCGGCCGCGCGGCCGAAGCAATTTAATGTGATCGTTGACGAGTTGGCCAAAATCCTTATCCGCCGACACGATGTAAACCCGCCAACCCTGTTCGGCGGCTTGCGGCGCCAGCGTGGCGATGATATCATCGGCTTCGTAACCTTCCACTTCCAGGATGGGCAATCCCAGCAGGCGCGTCACCTCCTTAATGTAAGGCAGCATGGCCGTGATGTCTTCCGGCTGCTCGGGTCGGTGGGCTTTATATTCCTCATAAATTTCGGTCTGTCGAAAGGTGGGCCCTTTCGAATCGAAAATGATGACGATATACTGCGGGTCATATTTTTCCAGCAGCTCCAGCAGTGAGTTTAAGTAACCGAAAAGCGCTGAAACGTTTTCGCCTTTCGACGTCACCCGCGGGCTGCGGATAAGCGCATAATAGGCCCGATAGATCAGGCCCATGGCATCGACCAAAAACAACTTTTTTTCATCTGACATATCTACCGATTCGCTCCCACAAACCTACAAGCCCATCGAAAGACGGCTTAATATTCTTTCAGCCGGATGACGATAGTGGTGTCATGCCGGATACAGACCTTCGCCTCGTCAAAAGTGGGCGGCGAAAGGCGGATGATGGACGGCGCAGCATTGTTGGAAAAGCCCATGGGTTCCTGTGGATAGCCGATGAAATTGCGGTCGAACTTCCCGTTGTGGTTGCGGTCGTGATAGCTGACCAGCGCATAGCATCGCCCGGGATGCACCCGAAAACGAAAAGAGGTCACAGGCTGTCGGGCTTTTCGGGCCCCGCGGTCATAAATCCCTTTTTCCTTGGTAAAAAAGCGGGGATTGTCGTAAAGGGCGATCCGAACAATGCCCTGAGCGGTGCGGACGTGCTCGACCTTCACCGTAAGGTCGGCATGCTGGGCGTGAAGGGCAAAGCCCATCAACGCAAGGAGAAAGGCGAGCAGCCATCGAACCGTCATCGGGAGAGTATGACGGTAATTTAACGCTGCATGCTTTGTTTTAGTTGCTGCACGACGGCAGCGGGCTGTTCGGCTTTGAAGATGGCGTTGCCGACCACCAGCAGGCGGGCGCCCGCCTGTGTGAGGGCTTCGGCATTGTGCGGCCCCACGCCGCCATCGACGGCGATGATGGGATCGAGGTGTTTTTGTTCGGCGAGTTGCCGAAGTCGGCGGATTTTTTCGAAGGTTTCGGGAATAAAAGCCTGACCGCCGAAACCGGGGCTGACGCTCATCAGGAGCACCAGATCAGCCCATTGCAGTGAAGCTTCGAGGGCGTGGACGGGCGTGTGAGGGTTGAGGGCCACACCGGCGCGGGCACCCGCCTGCCGAATGCGGGTGAGCGTGCGGTGAAGGTGCGGCGACACCTCATAGTGAACGGTGAGGATGTCGGCCCCGGCGGCCACGAACGAGTCAATGTATTTCTCGGGGTGCACCATCATCAGGTGGACGTCCAGCGGCAGCGAGGTGGCCTGTCGGAAGGCCCTGACAATGGAAATTCCGAAGGTGAAGTTGGGCACGAAGACGCCATCCATCACGTCGAGATGGATGGCGTCGGCGCCCCATTGTTCGAGGTTCTGACACAGCCCTCGGATATCTGACAGATCAGCGGAAAGAATTGACGGCGCAAGAACAGCAGCCACGCCGGACGCTTTGATTAGCGGCGGAAGGGTCGCCCGCCGCGTCCGCCGTCCCGCCGTCCGCCACCGGAGCGACCGCCGCGTCCTTCGGAGCGGGGCCGGCGCTCACGGGCCGGGCGTTCCGGAATGTGGTCGGGACGTTCGGTGAGCACTTTCATGGAGAGGCGCACCTTGCCCGACCGTTCGTCGATTTCAACGAGTTTCACGGAAATCTGATCGCCCTCTTTCAAGCCGGTTTCTTCCATCGAGGGGACGTGTTCCCACTGGATTTCCGAGATGTGCAACAGCCCCTCTTTACCCGGCAGATATTCGACGAAGGCGCCGTATGGCATGATGGATTTGATGGTGCCTTCATAGACCTTGCCCACCTCGGGCTTGGCGGCGATGCCTTCGATGTGTTTGCGGGCTTTTTCCATCATCTCGGCGTCTTTGCCGCTGATTTCCACCACGGCGGTGGCATCGGGGCCGGCGTCTTCTTCCTGCACAATCGAGATGACGGTGCCCGTTTCGCTTTGCAGTGCTTGAATATGCTTGCCGCCGGGGCCGATGATGGCGCCCACCACATCGCGGGGCACTTCCACCTTGATCAGTTTCGGCGCAAAGGGTTTCACTGTGGGCCGGGGTTCAGCGATGGCTTCTTCCATCTTGGCGCGGATGTGGTCGCGGCCCGCCTTGGCCTGCATCAGCGCTTCCCGAAGGATGGCCTGCGTGAGACCTTCCACTTTGAGGTCCATTTGCAAGGCGGTGATACCCTCGGCGGTGCCGGTGACCTTAAAGTCCATGTCGCCGAGGTGGTCTTCATCGCCCAGAATATCGGAGAGAATGGCGTAGCGGCCCGACTCATCCATGATCAGGCCCATGGCGATGCCCGACACGTGCCCTTTAAGGGGGATGCCGGCATCCATCAGCGCCATGCTGGAAGCGCACACCGTAGCCATGCTCGACGAACCGTTCGATTCGAGGATGTCGGAGATGATGCGGATGACGTAAGGGTTCTCTTCTTCCGACGGCAAGACCATTTCGATGGCCCGACGGGCCAGGTTGCCGTGGCCGATTTCCCGGCGGGAAGGCGCCCGCTTGGGCCGCACCTCACCGGTGGAAAAACCGGGGAAGTTGTAGTGCAGCAAAAAGCGGTCTTCGCCCTGTTCCATCACCCGGTCGATGAGCTGAACGTCGGCCTGGCTGCCCAGCGTCACCGAAGCCAGCGCCTGCGTTTCACCGCGGGTAAACAGGGCCGAGCCGTGAACAGACGGCAACACGTCCACCGCACACTCGATGGGGCGAATCTCATCGGGACGGCGCCCGTCGAGGCGTTGACCTTTGTCGAGGATGGCTTTGCGGACGGCTTCGCGCTTGACGTTTTTGAAATATTTGTCGATGAGCGGCTGCTTCTCTTCCACCACTGCGGGGTCGAGGGCCGCCACGGTTTCTTCATATACGCCGGCAAAGTAGTCGCTGCGGGCCTGTTTGGCCGAAGGTGTGAGGGCGAATTGATATATTTTGTCGAAGGCCAGCTCGTGGATTTTGGCTTCCAGCTCAGGGTCGGGGGGCAGTTCATGTTGATATTCCCGGACGGGTTTGCCGTGTTGGGCTTTCAGCTCGTTGAGATGTTGGGCCACGCTTTTGATGGCATCATGGGCCCGGGCGAGGGCCTCTACGGCGTCTTCTTCGCTTGCTTCATGCATTTCGCCTTCCACCATGACGATGGCGTCGGGGGTGCCGGCCACGATAAGGTTGATGTCGGCGCGTTCGGCTTCGGAGATGCGGGGGTTGATTTTCCACTCGCCGTCGATGCGGGCCACCCGCAGCTCTACCATCGGCCCGTTGAAAGGAATATCCGACAGGGCCACGGCGGCCGAGGCCGCCAGACCGGCCAGCGCATCGGGCGAAACGTCGTCGTCGGCCGACAGCAGCTGGATCATCACCTGAATCTCGCTGTGATAGTCATCCGGAAAGAGCGGCCGCAGAGCGCGGTCCACTAACCGACTGACCAAGACTTCATGGTCGGAGAGCTTGCCTTCCCGTTTGAAAAAGCCGCCCGGGAAACGCCCCGCCGCGGAGAATTTTTCCAGATAGTCCACGGTCAGCGGCAAAAAGTCCACGCCCTCGCGAGGCGTAGCGTTCGACACCACTGTGGCTAATAATACGCAGTTGCCGTCTCGTAAGACGACGGCACCGTCGGCCTGACGGGCCAGTTTTCCAAATTCGAGGGTGATTTCCCGGTCGCCCAGCGGAAATATAATCTCGTGTGTGCCTAATTTTCCCATCGTGATTCGGTCTTATTTCCGCAGGTTCAATGCTTTGAGGATGTCTCGATAGCGCTGGATGTCGTTTTTACGGACGTATTTGAGCAATTTTCGCCGTCGGCCCACCATGCGCAGGAGGCTGCGCTTGGCGGTGTGGTCTTTGTGATTGCGCTTGAGATGTTCAGCCAGTTCGTTGATGCGTGCAGTGAGCAGTGCAATCTGGCTTTCGGGCGAGCCGGTGTCGGTGACCCCTTTGCCGAATTTCTCGAAAATCTCGCGCTTCTTCTCGGTGCTTAAAGCCATTGTCTTCTACTTTCGTTTTTAGGGTGGGCAAAATTATGCCTCATAATATTAAACGGCTCCCGCCGGCTGAGCACAGTCGAAGCCACGCGGGGAAGAATGATGTGAAATGATATAGGACGTGATGCATTTTTAAGGGGGCGACGCATGCGTCGCCCCTACCCAAATAAACGCACCCTTCGGCTCCGCTCAGGGGGCGGAAGAGGGATGTTCAAGGAGCGGAAGGTTCGCGTGAGGGGCCCGGAGGGCGCCGAGCGGGAGCGAGGCGGACCGACGCCTGCGGGGTGGGATTTGTAGGGGTGTAGGGGCACGGCATGCCGTGCCCCTACGTGGCGGCGGCGGGCCGAGCGAACAGCGAGCCCAGAGGGGCCCGACCCGAAGGCCCGGTAGGGCCGAAGGGGCACGCCCAAAAAGAAAAAAATCGGACATGCAGCGGAGAAGGCGTTGCGGGCGGTTGCCCCTGAATTGTGTTTTTTTGCAGCCGCTTAGTTCGTTCGGAAATTACACTTCATTATGAAGAACAAGGGAATCATCAAGTTCTTGCTGGCGGCGCTGACGCTGGTCACGCTATTTCATCTGTCGTTCACGTGGGTGGCGCATCGGGTGGAGCAGACGGCGGAAGAGGCGGCGGGCAGCGACCCTGCGCTGAAACGGCATTACCTCGATTCGATAGCGTTTGAGCCGGTATATGATATCGGGATTGCGGATTATACCTATCAGGAAGTGAAAGAGCGGCAGCTCAATCTGGGGCTCGACCTGCAAGGGGGGATGCACGTGACCATGGAAGTGGACGTGGAGAACCTGCTTCGGCGGCTGTCGAACAATAATCCGGATTCGACCTTTCAGCGGGCGTTGGCGCTGGCCCGGGAGGATATGAAACACTCGACGCAGGACTACCTGTCGCTGTTTTATCGGCGTTTTAAGGCGCTCGACCCAGAGGCGCGGCTGGCGCCCATCTTCGCCACCCGTGAGAATCGGGACTACATCAGCTACAAATCCACCGATGAGGAAGTGCTGAACTTCCTGCGGAGAGAGATTGACGAAGCGGTTCGGCGGACTTACAACATCCTATTGACGCGGATCGACCGCTTCGGCGTGGCGCAACCCAACATCCAATTGCTGGAAGGGAGCAACCGCATCATGATGGACCTGCCGGGCGTGGATGATCCCAATCGGGTGCGGCGCCTGTTGCAACGGACGGCCCAGCTGGAGTTCTGGGAAACCTACGAGGCGAAGGACATCATCCCGCTGTTTGAGAAGGTCAATCAGGTGCTGGCGGCTCGGCTGCATCCGGAAACGGCGAAAGACACGGCATCGGAGGCTTCGGCCGCGGAAGACACCACCACTGCGGCAGCGACCGACACAGCGGCTGACCTGCTGGCGGAGCTGGGCATCGAAGAAGGCGGGCGGGAAGCCGACACCGACACGGGCATGACGGCGCCCGAGCAACTGACGCCGGAAGAGGCCGCCCGGCGGTATCCGCTCTATCAGGTGCTGTATCCGGCCATTCAGCAGACCGAGCAGGGGACGTTTGCACAACAGGGCCCGGTGGTGGGCTATGCGGCGGTGAAAGACACGGCGAAAGTGAACGCCTATCTGGCGCTGCCGGAAGTGCAACGCATCCTGCCGCGGGACGTCCGCTTTGCGTGGACGGCCAAGCCGGTGGATGCCGAAGGGAAAGTGTTTGCATTGCTGGCCTTGAAAGCTTCCACACGTGAAGGCGGCCCGGCGCTGACGGGAGATGTGGTGACCGACGCTCGCGTGAGCGTGACACCGACGGGAGAACGGGAAGTGTTGCTGCAGATGAACCCGGAAGGGGCCGAGCGGTGGCGACAGATCACGCGTAAGAACGTGGGGCGTTCCGTGGCCATCGTGCTCGACCGGCAGGTGTATTCCTATCCGGTGGTGCAGACGGAAATATCGGGCGGGTCGTCGAGCATCACGGGCGGCTTTACGATGGAAGAAGCGCAGGATCTGGCCAACCTGTTGAAGTCGGGGAAACTGCCCGTGCGGGTGGCCATTGTGGAGGAAGCCGTGGTGGGGCCCACGCTGGGAGCCGAGGCCATCCGGCAGGGGATGATCTCGCTCATCATCGGCTTTGTGTTGGTGATGTTGCTGATGGTTCTATATTACAACACCGCCGGGGTGTTTTCGGTGGTAGCGCTGTTGGCCAACTTGGTGTTCATCATCGGGATTCTGGCCTCGTTGGGGGCGTCGCTGACGCTGCCGGGGATTGCGGGGCTGGTGCTGACGGTGGGGATGGCGGTGGACGCCAACGTCATCATCTACGAGCGCATCCGCGAAGAGCTTCGGGCGGGCAAAGGCCTTAAACTGGCTATCGCCGACGGTTACCGGCACGCCTATTCGGCCATCATCGACGCCAACGTAACCACCCTGATCGTGGGGATTGTGCTGGCGGTGTTCGGGACGGGCCCCATTCAGGGTTTCGCCACGGTCCTGATCATCGGGATTTTAACCTCGCTGTTCACCTCCATCTTTATCACCCGCCTGCTGATGGACTGGTGGCTGGCCAAGGGTAAGACGGTGAAATTCTCTTATCCGTGGAATGCCAATATGCTGGTCAACGCCGACTTTCCCTTCATCAAGTGGCGCAAGAAAGCCTACCTGATTTCGGGGGTGGTCATTCTGGCGGGCGTGGTGTCGTTCTTCACACAGGGTTTTAAGTTGGGTGTGGACTTCAAAGGGGGTTATTCGTTTGTGGTGAAGCTGGACAAGGATGTGCCCACGCATCAGATTGCGGCCGAGCTGGCAAAGGTGTTTGATGAAAAGCCGGCGGTAACGACCTTCGACCGGAACGATCAGGTGCGCGTCACCACGTCGTATATGCTCGACAGCGATGCGCCCGATGCGCAGCAGCAGGTGCAGGCGCTGATCTTAAAGACGCTCAAAGACCAATGGCAGGTGTCGGGTGAGGTGCTGAGCAGTCAGAAGGTAGGGCCGACCATCGCCGAAGACATCAAGGCGGCGGCGACATGGGCCGTCATTGTGTCGCTGTTGTTGGTGTTCATCTACATTTTCATTCGGTTTCAACGGTGGCAATTCGGCGTGGGGGCTATCATTGCGCTGGCTCACGACGTGCTCATTATTCTATCGGTATTTTCACTGCTGAAAAATCTGCCGTGGTTTTCGCTGGATGTGGATCAGGCTTTCATTGCAGCGGTGCTCACCATCGTAGGGTATTCCATCAACGACACGGTGGTGGTGTTCGACCGCATCCGTGAGCGATTGCAGATTCGGCGGCGGTTGACGTTTCTCGATTCGGTCAATCGGGCGTTGAATGAGACCCTTTCCCGAACGGTCATCACCTCGCTGACCACTTTCGTGGTGGTGTTGGTGCTGTTCCTGTTCGGCGGCGAGACCATTCGCAACTTCTCCTTTGCCCTATTGATTGGCATTATCGCCGGGACCTATTCGTCGCTCTTCATCGCCGCACCGATTATGGTGGACCTGAGCGGGCAAAAGAAATCGGAGGAGGCGGCCTGATGCGGCGGTTTCGGTGGGAGTTGGTCGGCGCGCTGGCAGGGGCGGTGGTAGGCTGGCTCTACTGGCGCTTCTGGGGCTGTGAGCAGGGATGCCTCATCCGATCGAACTGGGAGGTGATGACGCCTTACGGCGCTGTGATGGGTGCGCTGGTGGCATCGCTTATCAAAGACTTTTTCCGCCTTCGGAAAAAAGAAGGCCGCACCAACACATCAGGCGATGCTCGACGTCCAGACACGCATTCTTGAACTGTCCACGGAAGGGCATACTCACATCATTGACCTCACAGCGGCGGTGCAGGAGGCAATCAAATCCGCCCAACTCGAAGAGGGAATGGTGGGCGTGTTTGCCATGGGGTCCACGGGGGCTATTTCCACGCTCGAATATGAGCCCGGACTGGTCAATTACGACATTGAAGCCATCTGGGAAAAGTGGGTGCCCTACGGCCGGCCTTACCGACACAATCAGACGTGGGGCGACGACAACGGCGCCGCCCACATCCGCTCTTTCCTCACGGGCACGTCGGCCGTCTTTCCGTGTGCTGGGGGACGGCTGTTGTTAGGCACGTGGCAGCAGATCGTGTTTGTAGATTACGACACGCGGCCGCGCCGCCGAAAGGTGGTGGTTCAGATGATCGGGCGTTTCAGTAAAAACGCCTGACAATGTCGTTGACCTTATTGGGATACACCTGAAAGGTGTCTTCATAGACCCGATAAAAACGGTCCAGCGTCGAATCGTAGTCGGCATAGCCCCGATTCACGCAGGCAGTGTCTTCCTTACACAGGCAGTCGAACCGCACATGATACCAATAAATCCCGGGCTGCATGCTGAACACAAACACCTGATTGGACTGATAGCCGCGCCGTTTTTCGAGCACGTTACCTTGCGTGAAATCTTCCTGGGTTTTGGCCACCCATAACTCGTATTCAAGCGCATCGAGCCCTGTGGTGAAACATTGAAACTGGTTAAAGATCACGCCGAACCTGACCGTCGCCCCCTGCTCGTCGGGTTCCTTTCCTCGATTACACGCCAGCAACGCCGCCGCGAGCATCACGGCCGCCGCCCATTTATATGCTTTCATCCCCTTGAAAATTTTCCAGATAATCGGCCACGCGGCGCACGAACGAGCCGCCCAGCATGCCATCCACCACCCGATGATCATAGGAATGCGACAGGAACATCTTATGGCGAATGGCGATGACGTCGCCCTCGGGCGTTTCCACCACGGCCGGCACTTTCCGGATGGCACCGGTAGCCAAAATAGCCACTTGCGGCTGATTGATCACCGGCGTGCCCAGCACGTTGCCAAAGGTGCCCACATTGGTCAGGGTAAAGGTGCCACCCTGAATTTCATCGGGTTTGAGTTTGCCATCTCGGGCCCGCCGGGCCAGATCATTCACCTTCTTAGCCAGGCCGCGCAAGCTATACATGTCGGCATCGTGGATCACGGGCACAATCAGATGCCCGCTGGGCGTGGCCACCGCCATCCCCACGTTGATCCGCCGATGCTTGATGATCTTATCGCCCGCCACCGAGATGTTAATCATCGGAAAGTCCTTAATCGCCCGGACCACCGCCCACACGAAAACGGGCGTGAAGGTGAACTTCTCGCCCTCTTCCACCTCAAACCGCTTTTTGATTTTGTTGCGCCACAGCACCACCCGCGTCATATCGGCTTCTACAAACGACGTTACATGTGGTGAGACGTGCTTGGAGAGCACCATATGCTCGGCGATGAGCTTGCGCATGCGGTCCATCTCGACGATTTCATCGCCGGGGAATACGGGCACGTCGAGCGTCTTGCCGATGATGGTAGGCACTTTAAATACCTGCCCTTCTCGGACGGGCTCGCCGGTGGGCGTGGGCAAGGTGGGCGCCGCCGGCATAGCCGCAGGGGCCGGCTGGGCGGGTTGCGGTGCGGGAGGCGCCGTTCGGGTTTTCAGATAGGCCAGCATATCCTTTTTCGTCACGCGGCCGCCCCGTCCCGTTCCGGGGATTTTTTCCAGCTCTTCCATCGAGATGCCTTCGGTGCGGGCAATGTTTAACACCAGCGGCGAATAAAACCGTCCGTTGCCGCCTGCAGGGGCCGGTGCCGCCGCAGGGGAGCTTTCCATCACCACCGCCTCTTCCTTCGGTGCGGGCTGCGGAGCCGGAGCCGGCGCCGCCTCCGCACCGTCGCCCCCTTCCGTTTCAATGACGGGGATATCATCTTCCACCTCATCGGTGGTCTCGATGATGGCGATGGGCTCACCCACCGGCACCACGTCGTCAGGCTGCTTGAGAATCTTCACCACCACGCCGTTCACAGGCGAAGGCACCTCGCTATCGACCTTATCCGTCGAGATTTCGACAATCGGCTCGTCCATCTCCACCGCCTCGCCTTCCTGTTTCAGCCAGTTCAAAATCGTGGCTTCATGCACGCTTTCCCCCAGCCGGGGCAATAACACCTGAATTTTTTTCTTCACCGCCATGATGATATGATGTCTTTATCCAATCAGGACAGGCAAAGTTAGGGGTTTGGGGGCTATGCTTATGATGCGGATAAGGGGCCGCTTGTCCTCAGGTTTTCTTGGGTGCCTGTCCGGGCCTCCACGCCGAAATTCCGCTCAAAATGGTGCAGCAGTCGCCGTTTGACGGCTTCCATGTCGATGGGTTTTCCCAGTTCGCGTTGCATGGAGGTGACTTCTTTGTTGGAGATTCCGCAGGGGATGATCATCTGGAAGTAGTCGAGGTTGGTGTTGACGTTGAGGGCGAATCCGTGCATGGTGACCCATCGGCTGATGCGCACGCCCATGGCGCATATTTTGCGGGTGCGGTGGGGGCGTTCGATATCGACCCATACGCCCGTCATGCCATCGACGCGACCGGCGGTGATGTCCCAATCGGCGAGGGTGTCGATGATGACCTGTTCGAGGGTGCGCATATACCAGCGGATGTCTTTTCGGAAGGCGTGCAGGTCGAGGATGGGATAGCCGACGATCTGGCCGGGGCCGTGATAGGTGATGTCGCCGCCGCGGTTGGTTTTGAAAAATTCGATGCCGTGCGCCTTTAGTTGCTGGTTGTCGGCCAGAAGGTTATGGAGGTGACCGCTTTTGCCGAGGGTATAGACGTGGGGGTGTTCGACAAAGAGGAAATAATGCTGTTCGGGAGGCTGGCCGGCCATTTGTCTGTCCACCAATTGCTGGTGGAGGCGTTCTTGCAGGTCCCATGCCTCGCCGTAGGGCATGGTGCCGAGGTCCACAACGGTCATTTGCGGCATTGGATGGGAAATTTTACTCAAAGATGGAGATTTTTCGGTGAGGAATGTGTTTCCCAAGAAAAGAAATAAATTTGCGGCCCCTTACGGGGGAGACGGTCCAGTAGTTCAGCTGGTTAGAATGTCGGCCTGTCACGCCGAAGGTCGCGGGTTCGAGTCCCGTCTGGACCGCTTTTCCCACCGATCCCGTAGCTCAGCTGGTAGAGCATTGGACTTTTAATCCAAGGGCCCTGGGTTCGAGTCCCAGCGGGATCACGATTTTTTGTCCTGCACGTGCGTGTGGCGTGGCGAGGTAGCTCAGCTGGTTAGAGCGCAGGATTCATAATCCTGAGGCCGAGGGTTCAAGTCCCTCCCTCGCTACTTTTTTCTTTCCCTGCTTCTTTACGTAATCATGGCAATGACGGTGGCGGTGTAGAAGCTGGCGAAGGTGCCCGCCACCATGGCCCGGAATCCGAGGCGGGCCAGTTCTCCCTGTCGGGTGGGGATGAGGCTTCCGATGCCGCCCACCTGAATGCCGATGGAGGCAAAGTTGGCAAAGCCGCACAGGGCGTAGGTGACAATCAGGATGCTGCGCGGGTGCGTCAGCAGGCCGGCGTTCTTCATCTCAGCCAGCGACAAATAGGCATAAAACTCGTTCAACACGGTCTTTTCGCCCAACAACTGGCCTATCTGAAAGATGTCGCCGGCGGGGGCACCCATGATCCACGACAGGGGGGCAAACAGTACGGCCAGGATGCTCTGAAGGGTGAGTTTGTGATAGAGGCCGCCTGAGATGTGGTCGATCAACCGGTCGAGACCGGATATTTCACCCACCTTCGGCAGGACGGCGTTGATGAGGGCCACCAGCGCGATGAAGACCAGCAGCATGGCGGCCACATTCACCGCCAGTTTGAGCCCGTCACGGGTACCTATCACCAGCGCTTCGAGGAAATTACCGGCCGAAGAAGGTTCGAGGCGTCCTTCCTCGGCGGCGTTGTTATCTTCCATGGGGACGATCAGCTTGGCCGCCACCAGCGCCGCCGGGGCTGAGATGATCGAGGCAATGAGCAGGTGCGTAGCAAACAGCCATTGCTGATGCGGGCTGTTGCCCCCCAGAAACACCACGTAGGAAGCCAGCACACCGCCGGCAATGGTGGCCATGCCGCCGCTCATCAGGGCATGCAGCTCAGAACGGCTCATCCGTATTAGATAGGGCTTGATCAACAAGGGTGCTTCGGTCTGTCCGATGAAAATATTGGCGGCTGTGGCCAGGCTTTCCACGCCGGTGATGCCCATCGTTCGGCGCATGATCCATGAGAAGCCGCGGATCAGCCACGGCAACACCCGAAAGTGATACAACAAGGCCGAGACGGCGGAGAAAAAGACGATGGTCGGCAACACCTGAAAGGCAAAGAGGAAGCCAAGCTGATGGCCGCCATCGGCCAGCGGGCCAAACAGAAATCGGGCGCCTTCCTGCGAAAACGAAAGCGTGCGGACAAACAGCCAGGAGACGGCCTGAAACACCTCCCGCAATCCCGGCAGGTAAAGGAGCGAGGCGGCCAGCCCGATTTGCAGGGCGATGCCCCACAACAGCACCCGCCACATCACCCGCCGCCGGTCGATGCTGAACAGCCACGTCAGGAAAAGCAGCACCAGCAGCCCGAAGACGCCCCGCATCACCCGCCCGATGCCTGAGGGGGCCGCGGCACGGGTATGAAAGGCGAGGATTTTCCCATCCCGCCGCCGCAACACCAGCTGGTCGTCATCCCATCGGATGATGTGAAAATAGCGGGCGGGATGGCCCGGCAAATAGAGGGAAAAACGCTGCCGGAGCGAGTCCCACCTTCCATGCTTCGCCTGGGGCAGGTCCGGCCAGGTAAAGCCGCCGTCATCATAGAGCACCCATCGTGCGCTGCTGGTTACGTAGCGCCCGGCGGTAGAGTCGAAATAGATGGGATAGAAGGTATGTGCTTGTCCCGCCCATGCCTGTCCGCCTGTCAGGAGCCCCATCAACAACAGCGCTGAGCGCAGGAGGCGGTGCAGTGGACGTGGGTTAGTTTTCCTGGCGGCTGCCTTCTCGTCGGTTGATTTCATCCTGAAACAAAGCGGCCAGCAGGTAATACTCCTTCTGAATGGCACGATGAAGGAGGCGCTTAATCTGCTCGTTGGAGTAGTTTTTGAGTCGTTCCGGCGTAAAATAGTTTTCCAGCTCGCTCTCACTATATTCCTCCATCCGCTTCAAGTCGCTTACCGGCGCCTCCTCGCTTTCAGCTTCGCCGGCCACCTCCTTCCCCAGCTTTTCCAGTTGTTGAAGAAAAGACTCGACGTCTTCGGGCGAGAGGCTGGCCTCCTTCAACACGTCTTCATTCACGTAAAGGGGAACGTCAAGACGAACGGCCAATGCAATGGCATCGGAAGGGCGGGCGTCGAAGACATGTTCTTCGCCGTCATGGACAACGGTGATGTCGGCATAATAGATGCCCTCCCGCAAAGTGTGGATATATACTTCCGATATTTCGATTTCCGCCCAGCGAAACATTTTGACCATTAAATCGTGGGTCAGCGGCCGGGGCATGGGCACGTCTTGAAGGGCCCGTGCGATCGACTGCGCTTGAATGGGGTCGATGACAATCGGCAACTTGCGGTCGCCTTCTTCTTCTTCGAGGATGATGTGATATGCCTCACTGGACGAGATGGGCAGGCGGGCGATGCCGCTAATCATCATCTTGACCCGTGTCACCCCTTCCTGTTTTTAAGTGTTTCGATCATCCGGGGCACCACTTCAAAGGCATCCCCGACGATGCCGTAGTCGCAGTTCTGGAAAAAGGGTGCCTCGGGGTCTTTATTGATAACGACGATGTATTTGCTTCCGTTCACACCGGCCAAATGCTGAATGGCGCCGGATATTCCGACAGCGATGTATAGGTCGGGGCTGATGGCGAGGCCGGTTTGCCCGACGTGTTCGTGATGGGGGCGCCATCCCATGTCGGCCACGGGCTTAGAACAGGCCGTGGCTGCTCCGAGGAGGTCGGCCAGTTCTTCAATCATACCCCAGTTTTCGGGGCCTTTGAGGCCGCGTCCGCCCGAAACCACTATCGACGCTTCCGTGAGGCTGACCTTGCCGGCGGTCTTGCGCACGTCCACCACCTTCACCTTCTCGAAAAGCGCCTCCGGAATCGAGACCGAAGCTTCTTCCACCGCCATGTCGTGTCCGGGATGTTCCCGAAGACCGTAAGCATTCGGTGAGACGGTCACAAACTTGCGGCTGCTCCTGATGCGGATGACGGCAAAGCCTTTCCCCGAAAACACGCCCTTTCGCACCAGCAGGTCGCTGCCTTCAAAGGTGGGGACGTTCAGGGCGCCGGGCACCATCCCCCCTTCGTAACGGGCGGCCAGCCGCGACGCCAGCGAACGACCGTTGATGGTATGCGGCGCCACGAATATGAAATCATCGACCTCCCCGATGAGCTGCGCTACGGCTTCGGCTTGCGGCAACAACACGAAATGTTGCAGCCGTTCATCGGCGACGTAGCGGACTTTGCCGGCACCATATTTATTCAGTTCGGCCAGCGCGGCGTCTTTGTCTTTCAGGGCGCCCACCACCAGCGTTTCCATCTCGGCACCGGCGGCCTGGGCCACTTCCCGCGCCAGCCCCACGGTTTCATACGAGGGCTTCTTAAATTCTCCGTCCCAGTGTTCGGCGTATGCAATAACTTTCATGGCGATTATATGACTTTGGCTTCGTTTTGCAGGGCGTCGATGAGTTGTTCCACCTCGTCGGGGCCGAAGATTTTACACTCACTTCGGGTTTTGGGCGGTTCGTATTTGACCACTTCCGTCAACACGGGTGCCTCCACCGGATCGACGACTTCGAGCGGCTTGCGGCGCGCCATCATAATGCCGCGCATATTGGGAATGCGGGGCTCGGCCACTTCCTTGCTCACACCCAACACCAGCGGCAAGGCCGCTTCGAAGTCTTCTTCGCCGCCTTCGATAAAGCGGGAGCCTTTCAGCGTCCCATCACTCACCTCAAAATGTTTCACATACGACACCGACGGCCGTCCGAGCCGCTGCCCGATGATATCGCCCACGCTGCTGCCGTTGTAGTCGATGGATTCCCTGCCGGTGAGGATGAGGTCGGCCGTTTGCCCTTGCAAGTAATGAGCGATCTGCGTGCCCACAAAGAGGGCGTCGGCAGGGGCGGCGTTGACACGCACCGCCTTATCGGCGCCGATAGCCAGCGCCTTACGCAACACCGGATCGGCCGTGGCGGCGTCGTCATCCACCATGATCACCGACACGGTGCCGCCGACCTTTTCCTTCAGCGCCAGCGCAGCCGCCAGCGCATGATCGTCATACGGATTGATGATAAATTGCACGCCGTCCCGCACCCAGTCCGTCCCATCGGCGGTAAACTGGACTTTTACGGTCGTATCCGGCGTTTTGCTGATGCACACCCAGATATTCATCGGTTATCACGTGTTTAGAAGACCCGCAAAGTTATAAACGTCGGGCGCCGCCGCCGATGAAGCGGCGGTTCTTCCACACGGCTGCAACGGCTGCATAAACACCAAGCGGGGAAGGCCCCGAAAGGCGCTTCCCCGCCGACATCCAACATTGCGCGGACCTATTTACCGATTCACCTGCGCTTCCATGCGGGCCATCCGCTGTTGCAGCGATTGGGTGGTTTTCTGTAAGGCTTGAACCTCGCCGCGTAATGCGTGGTTTTCCGTTTCCAGCTTCGCTATTTTATCCCGCAAGGCTTTATTTTCATACGCCAGTTCCTGAAGGGCGTTAATGACGGCCACGTTGATGGCGCTGATGTTAAGATCCAGGTAGCCGTCTTCTCTTTCTTTCACACATTCCGGAAACACTTCCCGAACTTCCTGCGCGATAAAGCCGGCCTGGACAATATTCGACGGCAGATGCAGCGGGTTGTTCTTTTTATAGGAGAAGAGCACAGGTCGCAGCCGCAGGATTTCTTTCAGCCCTTTTTCATAGTCGCCGTGGATGTCTTTGAGGCGCCGGTCGGAGATGTTGGTCCATGCCGTGCCCGTCGTTTTGGCGGCATCGCCGTGCACTTCCAGTGTGTAAGCCGGATTGCTCACACCGATCCCCACATTGCCATTGCCTTCCCAGACCATAGCTGTATTCCCCCAGTAAGTCACCAATTTCAGGCGGTTGCCGCTGGCTCCCGTGCCCGCGAAATCGCCTTTGAATACAAATTCAGCATCCTCGTTCTCACTCATCGACAGGATGCTGACATTATCCGTGCCGCCCATATTCAAAATGCTGAGTCGGGCATTGGGATTGGCCGAGCCGATGGCCACTTTGATAATGTTTCCATTGGGTCCGATCAGGAAAGCATCGGGCGTGGTAATGGTGGGCAGTGTGGTGGCGTCATTGTAACCAAAGGCAAAGGTGCGGTCGGCCGCGGCGCCCAGCTTCATTCCCCGGCCCATGGCCACCGAATAATCGCCGTCCGCAGTGTTTTTATATCCGCCGGGAATAGTGGCGGCCTGTCCGGCAGCAGAGTTGTAGTAGCCGCCGCCCACGGTGGCCAGGGTGTCATTGGCCTTATTGCCCAAACCACCCCCGACAGTAGCCAATAGCCCTGTTACTTGATTGCTGGCCCCGCCGGCTATCGTTCCCTCGCGGCCGCTGACTTCATTATTGGCGCCGCCGCTGATGGTGGCATAGTCCCCGCCGGCAATGTTAGAGAACCCACCACCCACGGTAGCATAATCGCCGGCGGCTGTATCATGAACGCCTCCTCCTACGGTGGAAGCTATGCCGCTGGCCATGTTGGCTTTACCGCCGCCTACCGTGGATGAATCATTATATGCTGAATTATCCAGCCCGCCACTAACGACACTGTAATATCCGTTCGCCAGATTATCAACGCCTCCGCCAATCGTCGAATACCATCCACTGGCCACGTTGGAGATGCCGCCGCTCACCACAGCCCCATAGTTATTGGCTTTATTATCTATCCCCCCGCCCACAGTGGAATAGTGGGCAATGTTACTCTCATCCCACGCATTACCTGTTACCCTTCCCACCCGAAAGGCGGCTTTATCAGGATACCATATTAATGCTGTCCGGGCCCCTGAAAGGTAAAGGGAATTCCCCACATTATAGTCCCCTTGAGCGATGATCGATCCTTTTCCTCCCACATACAGTTGAGAATGAAACGGCCATCCAGCAGAGAGTCCCAGCGCCCCATCAGAAGCCATTAGCAAGCGGGTATTTGCCCCATGCGTTACCTTCATCAAAAACCCACTGTACGCGGCGGGAGCATCCACATGCAATCGCGCCCCCGGCGCGGTGGTCCCGATGCCCACTTCCTGGGCATTCAACATGGCGCTGACAAACAGCGCACAGCCAACCAACAGCAACTTTTTTGTGTTCATGGCTTTTGCATTTTTGTTTCAGCAAAAATACAAATAGGTCAAGCCGAATTCGCTTACTCTCGTAATTCAAGTGGCGTCTAACTGCGTTGTCATTCCATACCTCGCCAGGTGAATGCGCTTCAAGTTTTTATGATCTTACCACGCCCCCTCGATGATTGCTATTTTCCATACGTCTCACCTATTTAGATAAGGCATTTTCTATGCCCCATAAAGACATCGCCGGCTTGAAGGCAAGATGAACTCAACGCGAAGACAGCGGGCCACCACAAGATTTTTCTGTCCCTCCACGCTCCGCTCCGTTACCCGCTTAAAAGACGTCTGGAAGCGCCATTATCAGTGGGCTGCGCAGGATTCGAACCTGCGACCTCTACCGTGTGAAGGTAGCGCTCTAAACCCCTGAGCTAGCAGCCCCAATGAACGGGCGGAGAGGCCCGCCTCGTGAAAAACGGGCTGCAAAGATAAGATAGATGTCGCCATTTCGAAGCGGGTCAGAAGGGATTTCCTGATGGAATCCGGCCACAGAAATTTTTGCTCTGGTAACGCCATTTAAATTTTGCGTTGTAGTTTTGTCTGCAAAATAAACCACTATGAACAACAAACAAAACCGGCCGACACATGAACTGGAAAGTCATGTGGATGCTATCGAGCGTGCATTGGCCCTGGCGCGGTGGCGCCTTCACCGTCACGCCGGGACATTTCTTTTCTGGGGGCTCGTGACCATGCTGGCAGGCGCGACCCACTACTGGATTGCCGCGCAAGGCCTGCCCGGCAAATGGATCGGCCTCTCCTATGTAATCCTGTTCGGCGGCGCCACGATTGGCGTGTTTATTTATTACGCCTTGAGGGCTTCTTCCACCCCGGCCGGCTCACAGCAGGAGGCTTTTACCCGGATTTTCTTTGCTATGCTGTTGTCCGCCAACATGTTTGCCGTAGGCTTTTTAAACAGCATCTTTGCCCCCTATACCCTTTTCATTCACCTGACGATTCTGGCCATCGCTATTGCCGGATGGGCCGCGGCCCTTCGGTCGTGGCCGCTCGCCCTCGGGGCCCTGGGCATTAATGCCACAGCCTACCTCACGCTGGCGGTTTCCAGCACCTATCATCCGCTGCTGCTGGCGCTGGCCGGCCTCATCGGGCTGTGTCTGCCCGGGATATGGTTAAAAATGAAACAAGAACAGGCATGACGCACACGCCCGACCCCGTCATTCACGCACCGCTACGACTTCAAATCATGACCTATTTGCTCGAAACCGAAAAGGCGGGATTTAATGAGCTGAAAACCCTGACCCGTGCTACGCAGGGCAACCTGAGCGCCCACATCGCCCGGCTGGAAAAAAGCGGCTACGTCACCGTCCGCAAATCCTTCAAAGGCCGGCGCCCCTACACCGAGATTGCCATCACCCGCCGCGGCATTAAAGCCCTTGAACAATATTTCGAATGGCTGCGCCACACCCTCGATCAGTGGGATAACGCCCGCAATAAGAAATAGGCGCGACGGACGCGTTGGCGCCCGGTTTACCCGTTAATGCCATCACGGGCCGAGAACGCGTTTTCCACGTGCAGCGACAGGCGCCGCAATCTTTTTCATCTACTTTTGCTCAAATGAAAAGGGGTAATTTCCGGCTTTCCGTTATGCGCATGCTGTTCCGATTGAGTTTCGGGTGGATGATTTTCACCGCGGGCATGGTCGTGCTCCGGGCCCAACACTACACCCTGAGCGGCTTTGTGCGGGACCGCGCCACCGGCGAACCGCTCATCGGCGCCGCCGTATGGGTGCCGTCGCTCCAATCGGGCACCTCCACCAACGAATACGGCTTCTATTCGCTCACGCTTCCCAAAGGGACGTATGCCGTCGAGGCCTCTTATCTGGGCTACGACAAATTTTCCACCAGCGTGACACTCCACGGTGA
>JALVCQ010000221.1 GCA_027009805.1 Bacteroidota bacterium | reverse complement strand
TTCCCGATGCCGCCCCGCAACCACTTGCTATGCATCTGCTGCGCGCGTAACGAGGTTACCGCCAACAACATCACAAATAATGCACCTATTGTGCGACATGCGACATGCGACATGCGACATGCGACATGCGACATGCGACATGCGACATGCGACATGCTCCCTGATTTGCTAATACCTTTCATAACTTATTGTTTTAGCACCGCTAAGATACGAAGAAAAATCTAAATAGCGGAAAATTCGGGATTTTTTGATGTCAGGGGACCGGCCGCCCCTTCGACTCCGCTCAGGGAGCGGAAAGGGGGTGTTCGGGGGGCGGCCTTGTTTCTCGGTCTGATGCGGCAAAATCATTGTAGGGGCGCAGCGATGCTGCGCCCCTACCACATACCCGTCCCCGAAAAATGCCCGACTGATACAAGAAAATGGACGAAAAACCATGTAGGGGCGAAATATGTTTCGCCCCTACCCCCAAGGGACGGCCAACATGGCCCGCAGAGGCATCCGTTTCGTAGGGGCACGGCATGCCGTGCCCCTACATACCACGCGGGCATGTTCTGGTGCCTTCCGCGCCCTTCGGCTCCGCTCAGGGGGCGGAAGGGGGATGTTCGGGGGGGCGGCCTTGTTTCTCGGTCTGATGCGGCAAAACCATTGTAGGGGCGCAGCGATGCTGCACCCTTTGTCATAAATAACCCCTCCCGGCCTCCCCTTGAAAAGGGGAGGAGTTTCTTAAATCTCTCGCGTGAGGGGCCCGGAGGGCGCCGAGCCGTAAGGCGAGGCGGACCGACGCCGCCTGCGGGGTGGGGTTTGTAGGGGCGCAGCATGCTGCGCCCCTACCGGGAATGCCGCGCGGGCGGTGCGGGTGGGAAGGCGGCGGCGGGCCGAGCGAACAGCGAGCCCGCAGGGGCCCGACCCCGAGCCGCAAGGCGAGGGGGCACGCCCAAAAAATGAAAAACAGCTTATCGCAATGAGTGAAGGGCTGTGAGGGAAATAGGCCGCGCGCAGGGTGGGTTCATTGGTCGTCCGATTTCCTGGGCGGGGTGTCGGGTGAGGCGGGAGGCGGCGTTTTTTTGAACTCGATGCCGTATTCCTCTCTGGCCAGCTCCATCAGCTTTTCATAGTAGGCAAGCAGCAGGTCCTGTTTGTTGAGGATGCGTTCTAACGCCCTGATTTTCTTTTCGAGGGCTTTTATTTTCTCCTCGTTGCTTTTCATGGGAGGTCAGTGGACGGGTTCGACTTGTTCGTTTCGCTGGATGATTTCTCGGGCGAGGTCGAGGTAGTTGCGGGCGCCGGTGGATTTCATGTCATACATCAAGGCGGGCATGCCGTAGCTGGGGGCTTCGCTGAGGCGGACGTTTCGGGGGATGACGGTGCGGAAGACGAGGTTTTTGAAGTATCGGCGGACTTCCATGGCCACGTGATTGGACAGGCGGAGGCGGCCGTCGAACATGGTGAGCAGGACGCCTTCGATGGTGAGGTGGGGGTTGAGGCTTTGCTGGACGATGCGGATGGTGTTGAGCAGTTTTCCGAGGCCTTCGAGGGCGAAGTATTCGCACTGGACGGGGATGAGGACGCTGTCGGCGGCGGTGAGGGCATTGACGGTGATGAGGCCCAACGAGGGGGCGCAATCGATGATGACATAGTCGGCCTGCGTTCGCAGGGGTTCGATGGTGCGGCGCATGACGCGCTCGCGGTCGTCCATGCTGATGAGTTCGACTTCGGCGCCTACGAGGTCGATGCGGGAAGGCAGCAGTTGCAGATGGGGGACGCTGGTCTCCCGCAGGGCGGCTTCGGCGGCGGCCTGACCGATGAGCACCTCATACATGGAAGGGGCGGCCTCTTTGGGGTCGATGCCGAGGCCCGAGGTTGAGTTGGCCTGCGGGTCGGCGTCGATGAGGACGACTTTCCGTTCGAGGACGGCGAGGCTGGCGGCGAGGTTAACGGCGGTGGTGGTCTTTCCTACTCCTCCCTTCTGGTTGGCAATGGCGATGACTTTTCCCATGCAATCCTATAATTCGATCGTCTCTCCGATGACGGGCAAAAGTAAGTCAATGCCGGCGGCCTGAAAGGCCCGTTGGGCGGCTTCGGTGTCGATTTCGATATATGGGAAGGTGTTGTAATGCACGCCGACGACGCGTTTGGCTTGCAGAAAGCGGGCTGCCGTGACGGCATCTTCGACGCCCATGGTGAAGTTGTCGCCGATGGGCAACACCACGAAACGGAAATCGTATCGCTCGCCCCATATTTTCATGTCCATCATCAGGGCGGTGTCGCCGGCATAATAGAAGGCGCCTTCTTCGTTCGAGATGATGAAACCGCCGGGATTGCCGCCGTAGGTGCCGTCGGGGAAGACGCTGGAATGGGCGGCCTGCACCATTTTGACTTTTCCGAAGTCGAAGTCCCACGCGCCGCCGAAGTTCATCGGATGGGTGGATTGGATGCCTTTTTGCGCATAATAATCGGCAATTTCGAAGATGGACACCACGGTGGCGCCTGATTGTCGGGCGATGGTCTCGACGTCGGCCACGTGGTCGCCGTGGGCGTGTGAGAGCAAGATATAATCGGGCCGCAGGTCGGCCACCTTGATGTGCGCTGCCAGCGGATTGGGCGAGATGAAGGGGTCGAAGAGCAGGTTTTTCCCCTTGGTTTCCACCGAGAAAGCGGCATGTCCGTAATATGTGAGGCGCATGACTTTTTGCACTTTTGTTTCCATGCAAAGAAAAAAAACTCTTTGCCGACGGGGCCTGCTGTGGCTCACATTGGGCGTGCTGCTCGTGGCAGGCTGTGGTCCGCGAAGGGACGCGCATCCCGGGATTCTGCGGTATAACATCCACGGGGGGCTGACGTCGCTGGATCCGGCGTTTGCATCGACGCTGAACAACATGCTGGTCAGTCAGGCGCTGTTTACCACGCTGGTAGGGGTGGACACGGCTTTGGGGGTGGTGCCGCGGCTGGCCCATTGGTGGGATGTTCGGGATTCGGGGCGGACGTATGTGTTTCATCTTCGTAGAGATGCATTTTTTCATGACGACGGCTGTTTTGCCGGCGAGCGGGGACGGCGGATTACGGCGTCGGACGTGGTGTATAGCCTTCGGCGGCTGATGGACAGCGCCACGGCATCGCCGGGGGCATGGCTTTTTCGGGATCGGGTGGTGGCCTCGCCGGGCGGCTCTTATCGGGACGGTTTTCAGGCGCCGGACGACACGACCGTGATTATCCGTCTGGTGCGTCCTTTCGGGCCGTTTTTGGGGATGCTGGCATTGCCTTATTGCGGGATCGTGCCGCCGGAAGCGGTCGAGCGCTACGGCCGGGACGGTTTCGGGCGGCATCCGGTGGGTTCAGGGCCGTTTCGCTTTCACTACTGGGCACCGGGCAAAGCCCTTTCCCTGCTTCGCCATCCGCATTACTTCCGAAAAAACGGAAAAGACGCCCTGCCCTACCTCGAAGGGCTCTTTTTCTCTTTCATCGACAATCCCGAAAGCGAGTTTCTGGCTTTTTTGAGCGGTCGGATTGACGTGCTGGCAGGGGCGCAGAAGGCGCTCACGGACTTTTTTCTCACGCCCGGGGGCGCCATCAAACCGGCGCTGCGCACGCAATATCGATGGCAGCGGGCGCCTTTTCTGAACACCGAATATCTGGGCATCCTGCAAGACACGGCCCTTTTGCCTGCGGGGCATCCATTGCGCAACCGGTCGTTTCGGAAGGCGCTGTCTTTTGCCATCGACCGGGGGAAGATGCTTCGGTATTTACGGCGCAACGTGGGCACGCCGGGGCGTCAGGGCATCACCCCGCCCGGCCTGTTAAGCGGCACGCCCGGCTATACCTATCATCGCGACAGTGCCCGCTATTACCTGCGGCAGGCCTTCCGGGAAGGCGTGCGGAAGATGCCGCTGGACATCGCCACCACGGGCGGCTATCTGGACCTGTGTTTGTTTGTCGCGCGCAGCTGGCAACAGCTGGGCATCCCGACGCGGGTGACGGTTCGGCCCGCTGCGGCCCATCGGCAGCGGATGTTGCAGGGGGAGTTGCCCATCTTTCGGGCCTCATGGATTGCCGACTATCCCGACGCCGAAAGCTACCTCTCACTTTTTTACAGCGGCAACATCCCGCCCCACGGGCCCAACTATACGCGTTTTCAGAGCCCTTACTACGACAGCCTCTATCGGGCGGCGTTGTCGATGACATCACGGGCCGGGCGAACGGCCGCCTATCGGGCCATGGAAGCCCACCTGCGGGAGCGGGTGCCCTTTGTGGTGTTGTATTATGATGAAACGCTTCGGATTTTTCGGCGGGACATTTCTGGGCTGGCAGCCCATCCGATGGGCTGGATCGATTGGGCGCGGATTCAAAAGCGGGCGCCGCATTTTTGACAACTTTGCAACCTGCAAGCAGGTAAGATATGGCAGGACATAGTAAGTGGGCAAACATCAAGCATCGGAAGGCCGCACAGGATGCCCGGCGGTCGAAACTTTTCACCAAGCTGCTGCGGGAAGTGCAGATAGCGGCGCGGATGGGCGGGCCGGATCCGGAATCGAACCCGCGCCTGCGGGCCGCCATTCAGAATGCCCGGGGGGCGAGCGTACCCAAAGACAACATCGAACGCGCCATCAAAAAGGGAAGCGGCGGCGGCGGTGAAGACTACGTGGAAGTAAAATATGAAGGCACGGGGCCCGGCGGCGTGGCCATCATCGTGGAATGCGCCACCGACAACACCAACCGCACCGTGTCGAATGTGCGCTCCTATTTCAACAAATTCGGCGGATCGCTGGCCAAATCGGGCTCGATGGACTATATCTTTTCCCACAAAGGCGTCTTCACCATTCCGCTGGATGAAGTGGAAGACCCGGAAGCGCTGGAACTGGAATTGATCGAAGCCGGCGCGGAAGACATCGAAGTCGAAGACGGCTGGATGACGGTCTATTGCGACAAGCGGGATTTTGGCAACATCCAGAAGTTTCTCGAAAGTGAGGGGCTGGCGCCCAAAGAGTCGGGCCTGCAATACATTCCGTCGATTACGAAGACGCTCACGCCCGAGCAATTCAAAAGCGTGATGAAACTGATCGACATGCTGGAAAACGACGATGACGTGCAGAAGGTGTATCACAACATCGAGCTGACGGAAGAATTGGAAAAAATGTTGTCGGCGTGAGCACCTCTCCCAATGCGGAAAAACTTCATCAGTTAGAGGCGCGCCGCCGGCAGGCGCTGGAAGGCGGCGGCCCGGAACGGATCAAAAAGCATCATGCGCAGGGCAAGCTGACGGCCCGCGAGCGGGTTGATACGCTGCTGGATCCGGGCTCTTTTGTGGAATTGGATGCGCTGGTGGTGCATCGGACCACCGAGTTTGGGATGGATCGTCAGAAGGTGCCCGGCGACGGGGTCATCACCGGCTACGGCACCATCGACGGGCGGCTTGTTTTTGTGTTTTCGCAGGATTTTACGGTGTTCGGCGGCTCGCTGTCGGAGATGCACGCCCGCAAGATCTGTAAGGTGATGGATCTGGCCGTGCAAAACGGGGCACCGCTGATCGGGCTGAACGACTCGGGCGGGGCGCGGATTCAGGAGGGCGTTCGTTCGCTGGGCGGCTATGCCGACATTTTCTATCGGAACGTGCGGGCATCGGGCGTGATCCCGCAGATTTCGGCCATCATGGGGCCGTGTGCGGGCGGAGCGGTCTATTCGCCGGCCATCACCGACTTTATCCTGATGACGGAACACACCTCTTACATGTTCGTCACCGGGCCCAACGTGGTGAAAACGGTGACGCACGAGGAAGTGACGCATGAAGATCTGGGCGGGGCCCATGCCCACGCCACCAAATCGGGCGTGGCCCACCTGACCTTCGACAACGAAGTGGATACGCTGATGGGCCTTCGCACGTTGCTGTCTTACATCCCGCAGAACTGCGAAGAGCGCCCGCCCGAACGGCCCTACACGCCGGCGGCATCGGAACTGGTGCCCGAATTAGACGACTTTATGCCGCCGGACCCTTCCATGCCCTACGATATTAAAGACGTTATCCGCCGCATCTGCGACGCCGACTCGTTTTTTGAGATCCATCCCGACTATGCCGAGAACATCGTGGTAGGCTTTGCCCGCATGGGCGGCATGCCCATCGGGGTGGTGGCCAATCAGCCGGCGCATCTGGCGGGCGTGCTGGACATCGACGCCTCGAAGAAGGGGGCGCGCTTTGTGCGCTTTTGCGATGCGTTTAACATCCCGCTGCTGGTGTTGGTGGACGTGCCGGGCTTTTTGCCGGGCACCGATCAGGAATGGAACGGCATCATCCGGGAAGGGGCCAAGCTGCTGTATGCTTTTGCCGAGGCCACGGTGCCGCGGGTGACGGTCATCACGCGGAAAGCCTTCGGCGGGGCTTACGATGTGATGAACTCCAAACACATCGGCGCCGACTTCAACTATGCGTGGCATACGGCCGAGATTGCCGTGATGGGGCCCAAGGGTGCGGTGGAAATCCTCTACCGCAAAGCCATTGCGCAGGCCGACGATCCGCAGGCTTTCCTCGACGAGAAAATTCAGGAATATACCGACCACTTCGCCAATCCTTACAAGGCGGCCGAGCTGGGCTACATCGACGAAGTCATCCGCCCATCCGAGACCCGCGACCGCCTGCTGCGGGCCTTCGGCATCTTACGCAACAAGGTGGATACGCTGCCGCGGAAAAAACACGGGAATATTCCGTTATAGCCTGTCGTCAGCATAAGAACCGTTTGCCCGGCGTAAAATGATTTCACAACTACAATCATCGCTTATTACCTTTGTCGTCTAAATCCTAAAACGCACGCTTATGTGGCAAGAATTCAAAAAGTTCATCGCTCGCGGCAACGTAGTTGAAATGGCCATCGGTCTGATCATGGCCATGTATTTCGGGGCCATCATTAAATCGTTGGTGGATGACATCATCATGCCGGTGGTCGGTTGGCTCACCGGTGGCGTGGACTTCGCCCAGATGAAATGGGTGATGGTGGCTGCACGGCCCGAGTCGGCGGAAGGGGCCGGTGATGCCGTGGCCGAAGTGGCCATCCGTTATGGGATGTTTATCAATCACATTGTGACGTTCTTGCTGGTGGCCTTTGTGATGTTTCTGGTGGTGAAGGCCTATAACCGCCTGCAAGAGCGGATGAAAAAGCAGGAAGAGGAAGCTCCGGCGGCTCCGCCGGCACCGAGCAAAGAAGAGGTGCTGCTTACTGAAATCCGTGATTTGCTGAAACAGAAAAGCTAATCCATCGTTTTATCATCCTCCCGATGAGATGCGGGGCATGGGCCGACATTGCAGGCCTGTGTCCCGCATTTTTTGTGTGAAGGTGTAGGCTGAGCGAAGTGGAAGCCCCGCGGGCAAGTTCTGGTGCCTTCCGCGCCCTTCGGCTCCGCTCAGGGAGCGGAAGGTTCGCGTGAGGGGCCCGGAGGGCGCCGAGCCGTCGGGCGAGGCGGACCGCCCTTCGACAAGCTCAGGGACCGCCGCCCATGGGAAACACCCGCTGGCTGAGCGGAGTCGAAGCCACGCGGGTGGCGCAGGGTGTGGGGTGGGATGGTGGGCGGGCCGAGGCGAACAGCCGAGCCCGCAGGGGCCCGACCCGAAGGCGCCTGAGGTGGGGGTTGTAGGGGCGATGCATGCATCGCCCATGAAGGCGCCGGAGGGACACGCCCACAAAAGAAGCCATTCCAAATTCCGATCGGTTTGGGCGCTTAATATGCAGCTGCTAAATTTGCCGCCCTTGAAAAGAATAAACCAAACATTCCCATGGATACTTTGATGTATGCAATCCTGGCGATGGGGGTTGTCGGCCTCCTTTACACGATCTGGCGATCGATGTGGATTTCGAAGCAAGACGTCGGCACCGACAAGATGGCGAAAATCAGCAAGTATATTGCCGACGGGGCCATTGCGTTTCTGCGGGCTGAGTATAAGGTGTTGATTGTATTTGTGGCGGCGGTGGCCGTCATTCTGGGGCTTACGAATCGGGCACCCGAGTCGTCACCGCTGATTGCGGTGTCTTTTATTCTGGGGGCTTTTTCCTCGGCGCTGGCCGGGTATATCGGCATGCGGGTGGCGACCAAAGCCAACGTGCGGACGACGAATGCGGCCCGGAAGAGCCTGTCGGATGCGCTGGTGGTGGCTTTCAACGGCGGCTCGGTGATGGGGCTGGCCGTGGTGGGGCTGGGCATCGTAGGGCTGTCGCTGCTGCTGATTATATATAGTAACCTCTTCGGCACGGAAGGGGATGCGCTGACGAAGGTCATTTCCGTGATTACGGGCTTTTCGTTCGGGGCTTCTTCGATTGCGCTGTTTGCCCGTGTGGGCGGTGGGATTTACACCAAAGCCGCCGACGTGGGGGCCGACCTGGTGGGTAAGGTGGAAGCGGGCATTCCGGAAGATCATCCGCTCAATCCGGCCACCATTGCCGACAACGTGGGGGATAACGTGGGGGACGTGGCTGGTATGGGGGCTGACCTGTTCGAGTCTTACGTGGGCTCGATGGTGGGGGCGATGGTGCTGGGTGCAGCTTTTGCCGCCGAGCCGTCCTATCTGGACAACTTCGGCAAGCTGGGGCCGGTGTTGTTGCCGCTGATGCTGGGGGGTGTGGGCATTCTGACCTCCATTCTGGGGACGTTTTTCGTGCGGGTCAAAGAAGGCGGCGACCCGCAAAAAGCGTTGAATATGGGCGAGTTCATCTCGGCCATCGTGATGGTAATAGCTTCCTATTTTCTCATTCAATGGTTGCTGCCGGCGTCGTGGACATTCAACGGCATTACCTACACGGCCGTAAACGTGTTCTGGTCCACGATTATCGGTCTGGCGGCCGGCGTGTTCATCGGGCTGATCACCGAATATTACACCGGCTTCGGGAAGAGGCCGGTGCGTTTTATTGCCCAGCAAAGTCTGACGGGCCCGGCCACCAACATCATCTCGGGGATTTCGGTGGGGATGATGTCCACGGTGCTGCCGGTGCTCATCATTGCGGTGGCCATCATTGCGGCGTATGAACTGGCCGGCCTTTACGGCATTGCGATTGCAGCTGTGGGGATGCTTTCGAATACGGGTATTCAGCTGGCGGTGGACGCCTACGGCCCGATTGCCGATAATGCGGGCGGGATTGCCGAGATGGCGGAACTTCCGTCGGAGGTGCGCGACCGGACCGACCGGCTGGATGCGGTGGGCAACACCACTGCCGCTATCGGGAAGGGTTTTGCCATCGGTTCAGCGGCGCTGACGGCACTGGCCCTTTTCAGCGCCTACATGGCCGTGACGGACATGAAAGCCATCGACATTTCGAAGCCGTCGGTGATGGCCGGGCTGTTCATCGGCGGGATGATGCCTTTCCTGTTCTCCTCGATGGCGATGCGGGCCGTAGGGCGGGCCGCCCAATCGATGATTGAGGAGGTGCGGCGTCAGTTTTCTTCGATTCCGCAGCTCAAACGGGCCCTCGAAGCGATGCGCCGCAACGAAGGAAAATCCTTTGAGCAATGGTCTTCCGAAGACCAAAAAGCTTTTGCCGAAGCTGAAGGGAAAGCCGAATATGCCCGCTGCGTAGAGATTTCCACGACCTCGGCCATTAAAGAAATGGTGTTGCCGGGGGTGGTGGCGGTGCTCACGCCCGTGGTGATTGGTTATCTCGGCGGCACGGAAATGCTGGGCGGCTTGTTGGCCGGCGTGACCATCTCGGGTGTGCTGATGGCCCTCTTCCAGGCCAACGCCGGCGGGGCATGGGACAACGCCAAGAAAATGATCGAAGCCGGATTCGAATATGCCGGAAAGCTCTACAAGAAAGGCAGCGAACCGCACAAAGCCGCCGTGGTGGGCGACACCGTCGGCGATCCGTTCAAAGACACCTCCGGCCCGTCATTGAACATTCTGCTGAAATTGATGTCGGTGATTGCGCTGGTGATGGCACCGGTGTTGCCGAAGAAAGGCCTCATCTTCTCGGATAATGCAGCGGCTTCGAAAGCACCGGTCGTCAAAGAAGAAAAGGCCGCCACGGCGATGCATACACCCTCGCAAGCGATTCGCTGGGAAGACGCTTCCCGCCGATAATCCTCTTTGATGCTCGATCAGCAGAATTCGGGGCTCGATCGGAATACGATCATTGCATTCGCCCTCATTTTCGTCATTCTGATCGGGTTCTCGTGGTGGGCGGAGCGGCAGTCTCCCCCACCCGCTCCCCCTGCTGCTGTGGATTCAGTCGGGACGGCTCAGGCTGTTGCGGACACGGCTGCCATTCCGGCACCGTCGGATTCCACCATGGCAACGCCGACGCCGGCAGCACAGCCCACGGCTGCCGTTCCGCAGGGCTACGGCCGCCTGTTCATACTGGAAAACGACCTGCTGGAAGTGGCCATCGCCGAACGCAGCGGTGCGCCGGTGCGGGTGCGCCTCAAAAAGTATAAGACCGCCTGGCAAACGCCGGTGACGCTGGTCGATTCGGGGCGGTCGGCCGTGCGCTTTCTGATCCCGTTCGGCACGCAAGTGATCAACTCCGCCGCCGGCACCTTCACGCCGGTGCTCATCTCCGACACTGCGCTGGTATTGCGGCTTAACCTGCCGCAGCAGGCGGCCCTGGAATATCACTACCGGCTGCGCCCGGGCTCTTATCAACTCGATTTTACCCTACACACGCAACACCTCGACCGGCTGCTCCCCGGCGGAATGGGCCTGATGGACATGGAATGGCAGGCCGACATCCTCCGGCAGGAATGGGAAGTCAAACAAGAACTCCCATACACCACCGCGGCCTACCGATATGTCGATGAATCGCCCGACGAGCTGTCTTCCCGAAAAGATGATGCTGAAGACCTGGTGGGTGCGCTGGAATGGCTGGCCTTCAAGCAGCAGTTTTTCACGCAAGTGCTCCGGGTGCCGGAAGGCATTGAGAAGACCCGCCTGATCATCGACGTGCCCGAAGAAAAGGAACGGGAAGCCCGTCACGACACCCTTTTGCTCAAACGCGCCGGTGCGGTGATGAGCCTGCCGGTGGACCCCGACCATCCGCCCACCTATGCGTTCCGATGGTATTTTGGGCCGCTTCACTATGGCATCCTCAAAAAAATCGGCCATGAGTTGACCGACCTCATCCCGCTGGGATGGGCCGTTTTCCGATGGGTGAACGTATGGCTGATCATTCCGGTGTTTCACTTTCTGGAGCGGTTCATCGGCAACTACGGCATCATCATCTTCCTGCTGGCCGTTTTCATCAAATTGATTGTATCGCCTTTTACTTACAAATCCTACCTCTCGACGGCCAAGATGAAGTTGCTGGCTCCGGAACTGGAAGCCCTTCGGGAGAAATACAAGGACGATCCGGTTAAACTTCAGCAGGCGCAGCTCAAGCTCTATCAGCAGACGGGCGTCAGTCCACTGGGGGGCTGCCTGCCGATGCTGTTGCAGATGCCGATCCTGATTGCGATGTTCCGGTTCTTTCCGGCCTCCATCGAGCTTCGGCAGCAGAGTTTTCTGTGGGCCCACGATCTGAGCACCTACGACGTGCTGTTCCGTCTGCCCTTCCACATCCCGCTTCTGGGCGATCATATCAGCGGCTTTGCCCTGCTGATGGCAGCTTCGTTGATCATCTACAACCGCTTTGTGTCGCCGCCGTCGATGGGTGGGGCGCAGCAACAACAGCAGCAGAAGCTCATCTCCTACTTCATGCCGGTGATGTTTTTCTTTATTATGAACAGTTATTCGGCGGCGCTGAGTTACTATTACCTTTGCTATAACGTGTTGTCGATTGCACAAACGCAGCTTTTCGAGCGGCTGGTGAGCAAAGACAAGCTGCGGGCCCAGATTGAGGCAAAACGGCGGCAACGCAAGAACAAACCCAGCCGATGGCTTCAACGCCTCGAAGAAGCCCAACGGCAACAACAACGCCGTTCCCGGCGAAAAAAATAATCAACCATCATGGCACGCACCATTCGACAAGCTTTGAAAGAAGGAAAAAACGGTTATCACATCGGCGGACGGCTGATTCTACCCTTTCGATGCCAGTTGCTCAAGCTGGTGATCAAAGACGAGATCCATACCGAGTTTGTGGGTAACGAACACGTCAAGATCTCGCAAGACCCGCAAAACACGTCCATCTATTTTCGGGAAACGGGGCGGCTGGTCAGCTTTTTAGGCGAATATCATCCCATCAAGATGATCGCTGCGGAATGGGACGCCGATCTGACCGATCCGAGCACGCACATCAAATTGATCGTCGAGCTGGAAGACTTCCACATCGCCCGCATTAAACCCCTGGACAACGACAGCGACGTGCTTTTCATTGAATAGCCACAGGGCTGTCTTGTGAAGAAGTGTATGCCCGACCTCTCCCTTTCCCGGGCGCTGGAAGCCGTTCGCACCCATCCGTTGCTGCGCCGTATTGGTGAAATAGGCCGCCGGGAAGGTGTGGCTTCTTACGTCATCGGTGGATACGTTCGGGATTTGCTTATGGGGCGCCCGACCAAAGACATCGACATCATGGTGATCGGCTCGGGTGTGGATTTCGCCCGAAAAGTGCGGAAAGCATTGGCGCCGAAGGCACCGCTGTCGGTGTATCGCCGTTTCGGAACCGCTCAACTGACCTTGCCGGAAGGAGAGGTCGAGTTTGTGGGCGCCCGCAAAGAGTCGTATCGGCGTGACTCCCGCAAGCCGATGGTCGAGGACGGCTCGCTGGAAGATGACCTTTCCCGCCGCGACTTCACCATCAATGCTATGGCCATCGGGCTGAGCGGCCCCCATGAAGGGCGGCTCATCGACCGTTTCGGCGGGCTGGAAGACTTGCAACTGGGCCTTATCCGCACGCCCAAAGACCCCGACAAAACCTTTGACGACGATCCCCTGCGCATGCTGCGGGCCATTCGGTTTGCCACCCAGCTGGGCTTCGACATCGAACATCACACCTTTGAAGCCATCCGAAAAAACAAAGACCGCATCCGCATCGTCTCGCCCGAACGCATTCGCGACGAGCTGAATAAAATCATCATGAGCGAGCGCCCCTCCACGGGCTTTAAGCTGCTGGAGGAGGCCGGCCTGCTGGAATATATCCTTCCCGAGTTAACGGCCCTCAAAGGCGTGAAAGAACAGGACGGCCAGCGCCACAAAGACAATTTTTACCACACGCTGCAAGTGCTCGACAACATCGCCCCCCATACCGACAACCTATGGCTTCGGTGGGCGGCGTTGCTGCACGATATCGGCAAGCCCCGCACGCGGCGCTTCGTGTCGGGCGAGGGATGGACGTTTCACGGCCACGAGGTGGTGGGCGCCCGTATGGTGCCGAAGATATTTCGGCGGCTGGCCCTGCCGCTGGGCGAGCCGATGCGCTACGTTCAACAGCTGGTCCGCCTGCATCAACGGCCCGTCCAGCTGGTCACCGAACCCATCACCGACAGCGCCCTGCGTCGGTTGGCTGTGGAAGCCGGTGAAGCCCTCGACGACCTTTTCACCCTTTGTCAGGCCGACATCACCACCCGTGACCGCCAACGAAAGGCCCGCTATCAGAAACGCCTCCGCACCCTGCGGGAAAAGGTGGACGAAGTCATCGAACGCGACCGCCTTCGCAACTGGCAACCACCCATCACCGGGCATATCATCATGGAGACGTTCGACATCCCTCCCAGCCGGATGGTGGGGGAAATCAAAACCGCCGTTCGGGAAGCCATCCTCGACGGCGTCATTCCCAACGATTTCGACGCCGCCTACCAGTATATGCTGAAGGTCGCCCGAGAAAAGTTCGGCCTTGAACCGCCTCTTCATAAGAAATAAAAGGCCTATTTTGCGCCCATTATAAATGCAATTACGATGATTGAGCAAATCAAACAAATGCTCGGTGGCAAGGTGGCATCAGAACTTGCCGAACGCTTCGGTCTTTCTCCGGAGATGGTGGACATGGTGGTGGATAAAGTGACGGAAGTGGTGGCCGCCAAACTGGGAATGGACAGCGGCAGTCAGGGCGGCGGCGGTCTTTCCGGCCTGCTCTCCGGCGGGCTGAATCTGCTGAAAGGCGGCGGGGGAGATATGATCCAGCAACTCACCGGAGCGCTGGGCAGCGAGCTGCCGCAAAAGCTCCAACAGACCGGCAAGTTTGACGGCGACCTCGCTCAAAACATCACCAAGAGCATCACACCCAAAGTCTCCGAAGTGGCCCAGCAATTTTTAGGGGGCAACGACGGCGGCGGCCTGATGGATAAGTTGGGGGACCTCTTTTAAGCGGTTCATTTCCCGTCCCGTCACATAAAGGGGCTGGTTTCATCGTCGCCGGCGCGGACGAGTGAAGCAGGTTCTTATCTGAAACAAATAGGTGGAGCAGGCAGAGCAAGCACAACAATGTCCCTCCTGCCAAACCATCCTCTACGGCGATTATTGCCACCGGTGTGGACGTCCCCGGCATGTTCAGCGAATCGACGGCGCCTTTATTCTGTCGGAGGTCGGCAGCATCCTGAACCTGCATAAGGGTATCTTTTTCACCATCCGGGAACTGCTCCGGCGCCCGGGCATCACCGTCCGGAAGTTCATTCACGGCGAGCGGAACCGGCTGGTCAAGCCCGTGGTGTTTATTGTCATTACGTCGATCGTCTATGCCCTGACCGAACAGCTGTTCCCCGCCGGCGGGCGGTATTTCAGCTATGCGATATCCGGCGAGATCCTCCCGAAGATGCAGGATCACTACGGTCACCTTAACTTTCTCCTCGCTTTCCTGGCGGCTTTCTGGGTTCGCATGCTGTTCCGTAAAAGCGGATACAACTTTTTCGAGTTGCTGGTGTTGTTGTTTTTCCTCTTAGGAATGCGGATGCTGATGCTGGCTGTTTTTCGGGTAAGCAACGGCCTATTCAGCAGTCCGCTTTGGGATATTGTCGAAAGCACGCTGCCCACCATCTATGTCATCTGGGGCATCGGACAATTTTTCAACGGCAAAAAGGTAAGCAACTACCTGAAAGCCTTCATAGGCTATGAGCTGGGCATTTTCTCCTTTTTCTTGATAGCTGCCTTGCTCGGAATATTAACCTATCTCTTCCAACACGGAGAACTTCCCTCGGGGCGCATCCGCATAGGCACGCTGCTGTAAGGCGGCGGTCGATTATTCCCTTGCTTGCCGGTTGATATTGCCTTGTGCAGCTTCGAGGTAAGCCAGGACTTCATCATCCATCAGCTGTGGAAATTCCTGATACCACATCCCCACGGCATAGAAAGGCGAGGGCGTAAGGAGGCATATCATCCGATCGACGAGGGGGCGTATTTCTTCGGCCGATTCGGGGGCACACACCGGCACGGCCAGGACGATTTCCGCAGGGTTCATTGCGCGAATTGCTTCGATGGCGGCCCGGGCGGTAATGCCCGTGGCCAGGCCGTCATCCGTGAGGATGACCGTGGTGCCTTTTAGCGACGGCATGGGACGATTGCGTCGATAGACGTGCTCACGCCGCCTCAGTTCCAGATATTCATCGTCGGCGAGACGGCGCAGTTGCGCTTCCGACAGGCCGAGGGCCCGCACCAGCGGTTCGTTCCACACGATGGTCCCGCCGTAGCTGACGGCACCGATGCCCAGTTCGGGATTGCCGGGCGCACCGATCTTACGGGCGATGATAACCTCCATCGGCGCCTGCAACGCCCGGGCAATGGCATAGCCCACCTCCACCCCGCCTCGGGGCACCGCCAACACCCACACCGGCCGCCGCAGGGATTCCTGACGAAGTCGTTCTCCCAACAGGCGGCCCGCTTCCAATCGATTACGGAACCGCCGCATCATTGACGTATTTACTGCTTAGTCAACTGCCACTCCTGCTCCCACTGATACGCCGCATTGTTCTTGAAGTAGGAGGTGTCCACAAACCGCCACATCATCGTATTGTCCGACCACTCCGTGACGGTAATGGTCACCGGAGGGGTGCCGAACACTTTCGTCCATTTGCCGGGATTAATGGTCAGCGTCCACTCCTCGCCGTCTTTCACACCGCTCCACTCGAAGGCGGCCGCCTCGTTTTCGAGGTCGATGGTCAGGTCGTAATTCCCGTCCTTTTTGTTGAAGGTGATGGTGCCGTCCACCTGCAAGTGTTGCACGTCATTAAAATTATGGTTGACGTAAAGCTTGCGGTCGATTTTCTGAACTTTCCATGTGCCGCGCACGCTGCGCTCGAACTTGCCGGCACACCCCATCAACACCACAGCAACAGCGGAGACTATCAGAAGGAATCGCATAGGAAAATGGCTTTTACGCAAATTTAACGCTTGAGGAATTAATCTCGTCCACCGAAACGTTTCAAATTTGCATTGCCTAAACACCGTCATGTTCCCATGAGCCTGCTAATGGACTTCGAATTTTCCTGGCCGTATCCGAACACGCACCTTTTGCACATCGAAATCAACGTCTCGGGCGCTGCGGATGACACACTCGTTTTTCAGCTGCCGGTGTGGCGCCCCGGTCGCTATGAACTCGGCCATTTTGAACGCAACATCAAATATCTTCACTTCTTCTCGCCGTCGGGCGAGCCGCTTCCATTCGAGAAGGTAAGCCGCAACGAATGGCGGGTGCATCTGAACGGCCTGAACGATTTTCGCATTGAATACGAATATTATGCGGCCCGGATGGATGCGGGTTCGACCTACGTCAGCGATGCATTTACGTTGATCAACTTTGTCAACTGCTGTTTGTTTCCGCGCTCGCAAGCGGCGCGTTATCGCATTCGCCTCTCGGACGCCCACAGCCACCTGCGCATCGCCTCGCCGCTTCCGATGGACGGACCTGCGCATTTTACGGCGGAAAGCGCCGACCACCTCTTCGACAACTTTCTGATTGCCTCGGAAACGCTCCAACAACACCGGTTCTATCATCGGGGGCTCGAAGTCTTTCTGTGGTTTCAGGGGCCGGTGCATCCGCCGTTCTATCAGATGGAAGAAGACTTCCAGCGCTTTATGGACGAAGCGCTGGCCATCTTCGGCTCTTTTCCCATCAAACAGTATCACTTCCTGTTCATCTTCCCGACCTATCGGAAATATCACGGCGTGGAACATCAGGAAGGCACTGTTATCGTGTTAGGGCCGCCGCATCAGATCTTCGAGCGGCGGCTGGGCGACCGTTTCTACACCTATAAGCAACTGCTGGGAATCAGTGCCCACGAGTTCTTCCACCTCTGGAACGTGAAAGCCATCCGTCCCGAAGAGCTGTATCCGATTGACTATTCGCAAGAGAACTATACGCGGTTGGGCTTTTTCCTTGAGGGCGTCACGTCGTATTACGGCGAGGTGTTGCTGTTGCGCAGCGGGTTGCTGACCTTCCAAAGTTGGGCCCGCTACTTCTCCCGGATTCTCAACGGTTTCTTTGCCAACTACGGCCGCTTCAATAAAAGCCTGGCCGAATCGTCATTCGATCTCTGGGTCGATGGCTACCGCCGGCACGTGCCCCACCGGACCACCTCCATCTACACGCACGGAGCGCTGGTGGCCTTTCTCATCGACATCTCGCTGCGGAAAGTCAGCCACGGAGCGGCTTCGCTCGACACGCTGATGCGTTACCTATATGAAGAATATGCCCAGCAGAACAAAGGATTTCCGGCGTCGGCCCTTTACGATTATCTCCGCCGGTGGGGCGGCGACGAGACGGCAGCCATTCTGGACCGCTACGTCTTCGGTCGGGAAGACATCGAACCGGCGCTGGCGGACGCGCTGGAAGTCGTGGGCGTGCGACTGGAAAAAACACCCCGCACCGACTACGCCGGCAAGTTAGGCTTTCAGCTGTCCGACACAGGAGTAGTGACTTATATTGTCCCCATGGGTGAGGCCTATCAGGCCGGATTGGCTTACGACGACCGGATCGTCGCCGTGAACGGCATCGAACCGCGGGAAAACGACTTTGCAGAATGGCTGAACTACTGTCTGCCGCATCATCAGGCCATCGAGTTGGCGGTGATGCGTGAAGGACGTCTGCTGAGCCTGAGCATTCCGGTGAGCCCCACGCCCCAGATGTTTACGTACGAGGCTGTCCCGCTCGATGAGGGCGGTCCGCTAAAGTCGTCATGGTTACGCAGCCTTGTGCCGGACATGAAAGCCGATTCGCTCGGCTAAAAGTGCACTTTCCGGGCCGCCCCCCGGCGTTTCCACAGCGTGCGCAAATCGGCCCGCAATCCGAAGGAGTGCCAAGCATTGCCCGGCTGGGCCGGCACATACGTGTAATCCACATAAAATCCCTTCACGCGGGCCGACAGACCGAAAGAAAACCCCACCATCCGGCGCAGCCCGAACAGCGACAACTCCCGACGCTGCTGGACGTGATATCCCATCCGTAAGCGAAGGCCTTCGCCCAGAATCACCTCGGCGCCGCCGGCCATATGCCGGAAGGCCATCGAGGCCCATTGAGACAGCGGGGAAGGCGCCACGGTATCATCCGGATTCTGCAACGGCGAAGTCTCCTCAAAGGTGCTGAACGCCCACCGTTGCAAATGATGCATGCCGCCGTAGAGGCGCAGCGGATTGTGCCGAAACTTGTAAGAGACCGCCCAGCTGACATTCAGCGGAAGCGGGGCGCCTTCCCGCAGGGTGGTGCCCAGCGATGCCGCCGCCGCCGACACCGTAAAGAGCGAATCGACCGAATGATACATCAGGGAAAAATCGCCGATGAGGGCATCTTCCGAATGAGACAGCAGATCCGTATGGGCCCATTTCACCGCCGCCCCCAACGTCAGGCGCTGCCATCGATAGGCGCGGGTGACGCCGACTTCGCTCTCGCCCCCGCGAAAGGGACGCGTCAGGTTGCCCCGTTCGTCCCGCCCTTCAAACTCGCCATAGTCATAGTAATTCACAAAAAAACCGTATTTCCCGCCCCGCCGAAATTCGTGGACATAAGCCACATGATGGTAGGCGCCCCCCGCCCAGTATAAGGTGGAGCCCAGAAATAAAGAAGAAGGCACGGCCCATGCCGTGAGCGCCGGATGGCGGCTGATGCGATCGACCGGACGCTGAAAAAACGGCAACGGCAGACCGGCCGTGGCCAGCGAACGGGCCCCCACCGGAATATCCAGAAAAGGGAAAAGCCGCTGACCGGCCGTCTGGGCCCGAACCAGCGGCGCAATGCACACTGCCAGATACAAGTAAAAACGTCCAGCCGACAACAAAAACCGTTGCTAATTCACAGGTCCCAACAACGTATCAATCACCGGCACCAGCCTCTCATAGAGGCTGTCAGCATAGCCGATGTGCACCCGAAACACCTTGCCGGACCGGTCCACCATCACCATCGTCGGATAGCCCATCACATGATATTGTTTGGGCACGTCTTCACCGATGCGGGCCACAGGATAAGGCAGGGCCATGTATTCATGGTATTTCTGCATCTCATCCGCCTCATCATAAGGGTTCACACCGATGACCTCGAGGCCCTTGTCGTGATATTCTTCGTAGAAACGGACCAATGTGGGCGCTACCTTGCTGCACCAATAGCAACCGATATACCAGAAATCCAGGATCACAGGCTTGCCCTGAAACTCGGAAAGACGGGCCGAATCGCCTGAAAGCCAGCGTAGCACAAAATCGGGAGCCGGCTGACCTTCAAGGGCCCGACTTTGCACGACCCAGTCGGGGACTTCCGCCTCGTCGGCTGCTTCCGCCGTCTCCGCTTCGATGTGCGGCCGTTCAACGGTATAGCTGTCGGGATAGTGAATCGCGGGCAGGTCAGCCGCCGCCGGATGAAAAGTATCGACCCGGAGCCGGGTGAAGGCATGCATAAACAGCCAGTCGTAATGGCGGGCAAAGGCTTTCCACATGCCCTCGTTATCCACGTAAAAGGAGTCGGTCAAATTTTTGATGCCCTCCTTACCGGGTTGGTCGGGATGGCGCAGGATGACCGCTGAGGCCGTGGCCTGCCATTCGACGGAATCTTCCCGCAGCTTGGCGGTGTCGATGCCCTCCCAATAGACCCGCAATCGGCGGAAGGGGAAGCGAAGCAAGTAATCCTCCGCCTCTTCGGGAAGGGCCACGCGCACGCTTTTTTGCTTGTGATTGACAAAGACCAGCGAGTCGGCCAGATACCACATTTCCCAGTCGTTCCATTGGTCTTTCCCGCTTGCATAAAAAAGGCCGCCGGCGATGGAGTCTTCCGGCAGCGGCTTCCATGAAAAGACAAATGAAGCCGTATCAGGTGCGTCGTCGGTGGCCGCTTTTCGGATGCGGGTCAAATTCGCCGAGAAGCCTTCCGCCCTAACCTTGTGCGCGTTATGGTCAAGGCGTT
>JALVCQ010000220.1 GCA_027009805.1 Bacteroidota bacterium | reverse complement strand
AAAGCCCTGCGTTTGGGACGTGTTTTTAATGTGAATATAACCGTCGGCCGGATGGGCCCACAAATAAAAGTCGTCCTCGGCCTCGGAGTGTTGGACGCCGCTCACCACACTTGATGTGGCGCTTACGATGGCATATCGGATGCCTCCGGCACCGTCTTTCAACATCGCGCTCACATATATGCGGTATCGCCCGTCGGGCAGCCGGACCACTTTCGGGTCGTTCAGCGAATAAACCGTCTCGGAAAATCCATAACCGGCATCGAAGTCATCATACTTCAACCGGATGGTGTCGCCTGCGCCGTCGCTGTCTAACGTAAATGTGCTGCCGCTGTCATTACTCGTAAACGAGCAAATGTAACCCGTCCTGAATGCCGGTGGATAGGGCCCGCCGGCCTGGTTCATCAGATAGACGGAAATGCTCCCGTCGGGATTTAAGATCGCATTGGGGTCAACGAAAAAGTTTCCTTGCGGATAGGCTGAATCGCCAAAGACGTTCATCCCCACGTAATGAAAATGCATCCCATTATCGCCGGGGGGCGAAACGGCGTGGCGGCAGGCAATCACCGGTAGCCCCTTCGCATTGTAGAAAAAATGAACGGAGCCGTCGGGCGCCGTGATATACGTGCCAACGCCAAATGCGGAATCGAAAGGTTGCGCAGCATATCGATAGCCGGTATCCGGCACAAAATGACGGCCCGTAGCCGAACTTTTACTGTGAACAAACCGCCCCATCGGCTGATACTTTCTATACGTGCTGTCGGGCATGAGGTAGCGGATAAAATAATCCTCATAATCGAAAAAGCTATGGGTGGTGTCGAAGACCAACCAATCGGAACTTTGCGTGGCGATGCCCACCCCTTTCCCCTGCGTTCCGTCAAATAATTGATGGTTGTAAAATAAGAACAGCGTATCGTTAATCAGTGTGGCGTGGGCGATGGCCACGCTGTCTATTCTTATTCCCATATCCGGGATATATTTAAAGGAAGGCGGTTGGGCCTTACCCGTGCCTCCTGCCAGCATCAGCACACACACGACCAACAGACCGGCGGCGCCGCGGCGATACGGCCGGAGAACAATCCGCCTCACGACTTTTCTATTCTTATTGAATTAAGGGAATAGGTGTGTCCGCGGCGGTCAATCATTCGGATGAGGTAGGTGCCGCTTTGCAGGGTCGATAGCGAGATGGGACGCAGGTTGTTTTGCGAATAGACCAACCGCCCGAATAGGGTGTAAATTTCTACGGCTTTCACGGGCGCGCCTTGCGGCACCGAGAAATATATCTTGTCGGAAGCCGGATTGGGATACACTTCCACCGGTCTTTCTTGGGGAAGTCTTCCGACGGCGCTTGCTGCGGCCCGCACCCGATATTTGACCAGGAAAACGCCGGTGCCGGGCGCATCGTAAGCAAGATAGAGGAAGCCGTTTTTGAGGGTGAGATGCGGCCTGAAATAACCCGGCGGCGTGACGTGATGCCTTTCCAGCAACCTGAAATCGGCGTCGAAAACCGCGAGGTCGATGTGTTCCTGTCCCAGCGATTGCCCGCTTTCTATATGACTAAAAGCCACATACCATCGGT
>JALVCQ010000219.1 GCA_027009805.1 Bacteroidota bacterium | reverse complement strand
AGCTCAGGGACCGCCGCCCGTGGGAAACACCCGCTGGCTGAGCGGAGTCGAAGCCACGCGGGTGGCGCAGGGTGTGGGGTGGGATGGTGGGCGGGCCGAGGCGGACAGCCGAGCCCGCAGGGGCCCGACCCCGAGCCGAAGGCGAGGGGGCACGCCCAAAAGACACACACGCAGAAGTGCCATGCCCGCCGGCGTTCAAAGTGAGGGCGCATTACCTTTGCGGTTGTCTCGTATGGAGAATCGTTCCAAGCCTTCCCGGGAGATGGTCCTGTCGGCGCTTCCGCATGGGGAAAAAGGGCGCATTGTGCGCATTGTTCCGTCGCATTTTGCGGTGCGGCTGTTGGAGGTGGGTTGCCTTCCCGGGGCCGAAGTGGAGCGATATGCGGAGCTGGGCGGGGGCGACCGGATAGCCATCGAGGTGAATCGGGTTATCATTGCGCTGCGGCGGGAAGAGGCCGACACCATCATCGTAGAGGCGTATGGAGCGGCGTAAGCACATCGTGCTGATTGGCAACCCGAACTCGGGGAAGACGAGCGTGTTTAACCACCTGACAGGGCTGCATAAGAAAGTGGCCAATTTTCCCGGGATTACGGTGGAGATTCAGGCGGGGCGGGCGCCGCTGCCGCCGCACGGCGAGGTGGAATTTATCGACCTGCCGGGGACGCACTCGCTGTTTCCGAAGTCGAAAGACGAGGCGCTGGTGTTTGAGGTGTTGCTGAATACGCGGCATCCGGAACATCCCGACGTGGTGTTGTGTGTGGTGGATGCGTCGCAATGGGAGCGGCAGGGGCTGCTGCTGTCGCAGGTGATGGATCTGGGGCTGCCCGTGGTGGTGGTGCTGACGATGACCGACATTGCCGAAGAACACGGCCTGTTGGCCGATACCGAATGTCTCTCGGAGGCGCTGGGCGTGCCGGTGGTGGCCGTTCACGGACGGAAGGGCACGGGGATTGCCCGGCTCCGGAAGGCTATCGCCGAGGTGATGGCCGACCCGGCAGCGTTGCGGCCGCGGCCCTTTTTTCAGGCGCCGCCGAACGTGCAGGCCTTTCTGGATGAGGCCCGAGCGTCGCTGGGGCTGTCTTATCCGCCCTATTACCTTTTGTTTCTCATCAACCCGCTTTTGCAGGAAGCCCTGCTGACGCCCGAACAGCGGGGCACGCTCCGCCGACTTCGGGAGCAACACCGACTCGACATCTCGAAGATACAGCAGGAAGACATCCTAGCCCGTCATTTTCAGCTCAAAAAGATTGGGGCCCGCTGCTTTCGGAAGATCACGGCGCCGCGGCGCTGGCTCACCCGGCAGATCGACCGTTATTTGCTGCATCCGCGCTGGGGATATGTGATTTTTCTAATGGTTCTGTTCGCTGTTTTTCAGGCCATTTTTGCGCTGGCGGAATATCCAATGTCGTGGTTGGAACACCTCTTCGATGCGGGCCGGCGGCTCAGTGAAGCATGGCTTCCGCCGGGGCCGCTGTCGGAGGTGTGGACGGAAGGCATCCTGCCCGGACTGGGGGGCGTGGTGGTCTTTATTCCGCAGATTGCAGTGCTTTTCTTTCTGATTTCGCTGCTGGAAGACAGCGGCTATATGGCGCGGGCGGCGTTTCTGCTCGATCGCTTCATGCGGTATTTCGGTCTCAACGGACGCTCTATCCTGCCGCTGGTGGGCGGGGCGGCTTGCGCCATCCCGTCGATCATGGCGGTGCGGACGATTCCGGACCGCCGGCAGCGGTTGTTGACGGCCCTGGTCATCCCGCTGGTCAGCTGCTCGGCGCGCATTCCGGTGTATGTGCTGCTGATTGCCCTGGTGGTGCCCGCCCGTTACGTGGGCGGCGTGTTTCACCTGCAAGGCGTGGCGCTGATGGGACTCTATGCCGTCAGCTTCACGGCTGCGCTGGGCAGCGCCTGGGTCTTTAAGCGGTTCGTCAAATCCGCTCACCGGCAGTTTCTCATCATAGAACTGCCCGACTATCGCATTCCGTCATTGAAAAACGCCCTTTATCTGACGTGGGAAAAGGTCAGAAGCTTTGTGTGGGAAGCGGGGCGGGTCATTCTGGCCATCTCCATCATCCTGTGGTTTTTCGGCACGTTCGGCCCGCCCGAGAAGATGGCGGCGGTGCATGCCCAATACGAACCCCGGCTGGCGGCGGCCTCGCCCGCTGAAAGGGCCGCCTTGCAACGGAAATATGAAAGTGCACTGCTGGAAGCCAGTTACATCGGACAGGTGGGACACGCCCTCGACGCCGTCTTTGCACCGCTGGGCTATCACTGGAAGATCAACATCGCCATCGTCACCTCCTTTGCCGCCCGCGAGGTGTTCGTCGGCACCTTGGCCACGCTCTACGGCACCGAAGCTGATGCGGGCATCCTCGAAGCCATCCGTAACGACCGCCATCCGGACGGGCGGGCCGTATTTTCCCGAGCCACGGTCTTCTCGCTGCTGGCATTTTATTTGTTTGCCCTGCAATGCATGAGCACCATTGTGGTGTTTCAGAAAGAAATTCGGTCGTGGCGGTGGACGGCGATTCAGTTTCTTTACATGTTTTCTCTGGCTTACGGCAGCGCCTATGCGGTTTATCATCTCTTGGCATAGCCGCTTATTCTGGCTGGTGTGGGCGCTGCTGGTGCTGCTGAGCAGTTGGGCGCAGGAGTCGCCCGTCGAGATCCGCCATGCCGACCGGCTGCACATCCTGCGCATCGGCGGCGAGTCGGTACAGACGGCCGCCGGTAACGTGCGCATCTTTCACGACAGCACGCTGCTGGAAGCCGACAGCATCGTCCACTGGACGCGGCGGCGCATCCTCAAAGGATGGGGACACATCCACATCACCACACAAGACACCATCCGCATCACCGCCGACAGCTTTCACTACTCGGCGGCGGCCCGACAGGCGCAGGCGTGGGGCGAGGTGCAGGTTCGCACGCCCACCATGCACCTGCACACGGATGCCGTGATGATGGATCTGGGTGGCCGCGTGGTCACGTTCCCGCGGCCCTATCAGTTTACGCATCCACAATTCACGCTGAGCGCCCGGCGGGGCCGCCTTTACACGGGCTCTTCGCGCTTCGACGCCGCCGACAGCGTGGTGGTGCAGATGCGGGACGGCGACATCCGCACCTCGTCACTCCATTACTTTCACGCCGATCGGCGGGTGGTGTTCCCACAGGTGGGGTGCCTCACCTCCGCCCGCACCCGCCTGCACTTTCAGCGGGGGGCTTACCAATTCCGCCGCCGTAAAGGTGCCTTTGCCGGCGGCATCGAAGCGCTGAGCGGGCGGTGGCACGCCACCGCCGACAGCCTCGCCCTCGACGACAGCACAGGCCGGACGCAATGGTATGGGCACGTCATCTGGCGCGACACGGCCGGCACCTTTACGGCGGCGGCCGACTCGGCCGTCGAACGCGGGCGTTTCCGTCAGGGCAGGCTCATCGGCCGCGCGGTCGTCCGATTCACCCAACAAAGCGACTCGGTATGGCTGGCCGCCCCGCGCATGGCGTGGACGCACGGCGGCGCCCGATGGCACGCCGCCGGCGGCGTGACCGTCGTCATCGACAGCATGGGCCTGCGGGCCGACTCGGTATGGGGCGACACCCTCCGCGGCATCTGGCGTTTCTTTCCCATCATCATGCGCTACGGCCCCATGCTGGGCGTCGCCGACTCGGCCGCATGGTGGACGCACCCCGACAGCATCGCCCTCTACGGCCACATCTGGATACGGCAACAGACGCCCCTGCCCGAACTGCATCATCAACTGCAAGCCCGCCGGGGCACTCTCCTGCTGGCACAGAAGCGCCTCCGCAGCGGCCTTTTCCACGACAGCGCCGCCGCCCTCTACTATTTCTTCGACGACAGCAACCGGATCGTCGGTTACAGCCGCATCGGCGCCGACTCGGTGGCCCTTCACTTTGGCTCCAACAGCCGCATCGAACGCTTCCGCTTCTCCCCCACGCCCCGGGCGAAAGTCTTTCCCCCGCCGACCGACCCACACGCCGCCCTCCGCCTGACCTACGCCCGACCAACCATCACCCCGCCGCCGGTCAATCCAGCCGAACTCTTTTTGCCTGAAATATTGGTAATATTGCAACAAAGGCGGCGGGATTTTATCCCTCCTTGCCCGTTCTAAGCGGAAAGTGCAGCCATGACCGGTCAGCAACAAAAGGAAGACCTCACCCCACAGGAAAAGCCGGTCCTGACGGCGCCGCTGAACCGCACCTTTTCGCTGGGACTGCCCCGCGAACGCCGCCCCGGCGAGACCCGCGTGGCGCTCACCCCCACCGCCGTCGCCATGCTCGTACAGGCGGGCGTGGAAGTGCGCGTCGAACGAAACGCCGGCCGCTCGGCCAACTTCACCGACCTCGAATATTCCGAAGCAGGCGCTTCCGTGGTGGACGCCCCCCGCGAGGTCTGGCAGTCGGACGTCATCGCCAAAGTGCTCTACCCTACGTCCGAAGAAGCCCAATGGATGCGCCCCGGCCAGACGCTTTTCTCGATGCTCGACCTCACCGCCGAAGGGCGCGAGGTCTTTTTTGAGATGGTCAAAAAGCGCCTCTCGGCCATCGCCATTGAGCGCATCCACAGCACCGAAGACACCTACCCGCTGATGGAACTGCTGGGCGAGCTGGGCGGCGAGCTGGCCATGTTCGTAGCCGCCGAACTGCTTTCCAACGTGCACGGCGGCAAGGGCATCCTGCTGGGCGGCATCGCCGGCGCGCCCCCCTCCGAGGTGCTCATCCTCGGCGCCGGCGCCCTCGGCCACGCCGTGGCCCGACAGGCCATCGCCGTCGGCGCCGAAGTCAAAATCTTCGATGACTCCGTCTATCGCCTCCGCCAGATACGCCTCGGTCTCCCCCACCCCGTCTATACCTCCACCATCCACACCGAGCCCCTCCTCCACGCCCTCCGCAGCGCCGACGTCGTCGTGGCCGCCTTCCACAAAAGCCCCGAAGGACTCCCCTACATCGTCCCCGCCGACTTCGTCAACCAAATGAAAGAAGGCAGCGTCATCATCGACCTCAACATCGAAGACGGCGGCGCCTTCGCCACATCCCGCCAGACCTCACACAACCGCCCCACCTACATCGAAAAAGGCGTCATCCACTACTGCGTGCCCAACATCACCGCCCGCGTGGCCCTTACCGCCTCCATCGTCCTGAGTAACTTCTACCTCCCGCTCCTGCTGCGCTTCGGCCAGAGCACCTCATTCAGCCAGTTTCTCCTCCTCAACCGAGAAGTCCGCTCTGGCACCTACATCTACAACGGCCTTCCCACCCATCCCCTCCTCACCCGCTACTGGAACATCCCCACCCGAGAAATCGACCTGCTCGTGGGCGGCTGGTCGTAAATCCTTTTTTCATTTGGGCGTGCCCCTTCTTCGTGATTGAAGAACACTGATCAACGAATGTCAATTTAATAACAAAGAAGATAAATTAATATAAAATATTAAATCAAAAATCAGCGTTCGGCGTTCAATATTCCCCGTTTTCCGGGCCCCTCATGCAACGCAAATGCAATACCCGCCCCCCCCTAAAAATACAGAAACCACGCCACCGCCAGCGCCCAGCCCGCAATCACCACGTGCAGGAAGCGGTCGGTCCACAACACCTCGGTGGGCGAGCCGCCCCGCTCGTCCACCAGCACCAACACCAGATAGCGCAACACGCCCAACACCACAAAAAAGGACGTCAGATAGAAATGCGGATTGCCGATGCGAGCCACCACCTGCGCATCCAGCGTATAGAGGACGTAAGCCACGATGACCACGGCGCCCATCATACTCATTGCGTGGCGCAACACGGACAGGTTGTAGCCGTGCACCACGGGCCGCATCACCTCGCCCGAGGCTTCGAAGATGCGGACGTCTTCCATCCGCTTTCCCAGCGCCATAAACACCGAAATTAGAAAGATCATCACCACAATCCACGGCGACAGCGGCACGTCCGCCGTTACGCCACCTGCAAACAGCCGCAACACAAACCCCACCGCAATCAGCGACACGTCCAACACGGGCACGTGCTTGAGGCGAACGCTGTAAAAGAGGTTCATCACCCAATAGGCGGCCGTGATGCCCCAGAAAGCCACAGGAAGCCCCCACCCTACCAGCGCAGCCATTGCCCACAGCAGCGGCACCAAGATCCAGACGGCCTGCGGCGGAACCGCCCCCGACGCAAAGGGCCGCCGCCGCTTTTTCGGATGCAACGCGTCCCGATGCCGGTCCAGATAATCATTGACCACATACAGCGAAGAAGCCACCAGCGAAAACGCCGCAAAAGCTCGACTCACATCGATCAACAGCTCCACCTCGTCGGCCCGCCCCGCAAAAAAGAGCGGCAGGAAAAGCGCCCCGTTCTTAACCCACTGCTTCGGACGCAACAGGCGAAGCCACGCCGTCATCCTTTCTTCTCCTCGGCGTACATCTCTTCGATCACGTCCCGGTAGCGCTCATGCAGCTTCCGCCGCTTCAGCTTGAGCGTGGGCGTCATCTCGCCGCTCTCAATGCCCCATTGGTCCAGCAACAGCCGAAACTTCTTAATCTGCGAAGGCCGGCTCAACACCTCATTGACCCGATCGACCACTTCCTGAAACTTATCCAGCACCTTCGGATGGCGGATGAGTTCCGCATCGTCCTTGAATGAGATCTGCACCTTCTGGGCCCATTCCCGCAGGTTATCGATGGAAGGCAGGATA
>JALVCQ010000218.1 GCA_027009805.1 Bacteroidota bacterium | reverse complement strand
TCATCGGCTTCGTTACATAAGTTTTCCATTTTTACGAGATGAACGGGAGCGTGAGGTTACATTTGCACCCGCAAAAAATCACTGCTATCATGACACGCTATCAAAAGTTGCTGGTGGTCATCGGAATCCTGCTGCTGGGCTGGACCTTCGCCGGCTGCGGGGGTAACGCTTCCGACAATGCCGCCACCGAATCGTCCGCTTCCACCGAGAACGTAGAAGAAACCGAAACCACAGCACCCGCTGCCGAAGAGGCCGAAGAAACCGCCACCGAGGCCACTGATGCCACATCAGACATCGGCGTGGGCCCCGTCACGGAGCTGGAACTCCCCGAAACCATCGACGAAGAACTGGCCGCCAAAGGCGAAGAGCTCTTCACCAGCAAAGGCTGCAACGCCTGCCATCAAATGGACAGCCGCCTTGTCGGCCCCGCCCTCAAAGGCGTCACCCAACGACGAAACCCCGCATGGATCATGAACATGATCCTGGCTCCTGAAAAGATGATCAAAGAAGATCCCATCGCCAAAAAACTATTCGAAGAATACGGCTCCCCCATGACCAACATGGGTGTGAACGAAGACGAAGCCCGCGCCATCCTCGAATATCTCCGGCAAGTGGACGCCTCGTAATCGTCGTCCCACACACCATATAAGCAAACGGGCTTCCCGTCGTGGGAAGCCCGGGTTGCTTTTATGATATGCACTACCGATTTTCCTCTCCCCCGCTCTGTCAAAATCGATATCCCAAGCCAAATTGCAAGGTAAAGACATCAATGGGCGGGCCGTCATATCCACCGTCTACATACAAAAACGATTCTGTTGCATCGGAATAGCGGTAAATGAAACGGGTATATTTCGCCTCTCCCGAAATGACGAAATCCGACAAGCACGTCTTTTCCACCCTTACGCCAATACTTGCCCCCACATCTCTTAATAGAAAGCCCTCTCCTAATCCCTCGTAAGCCAACGGAAAAAACTCAATGAGCACCTCATCGCCACCCCGATAGTTCAGCTCACCCAGCACCTTCAGCGCGAGCTGACGGTTCCTCATCAACGGCCTTACATATCCAAGCGACAACACCTCATACATCCGCCGGAGCCAAAAAACCGTACCCCTTTTTTCGTTCGGCACCTCCCCATAATTCCTGAAATATCCCATCGCCGACAACCGCACCTCCCCACCTGACTCCAGCGCCCGGCTATATTGCAAGCCCAGCGTAGCAGGTATGACGTATCGTTCCCCCTTATGGACCAACTTCCCATTCCGATAGACGTAGCCGAAGCGAATATGATCCACCAACCACCAATTGGTGCGCGTGTGGTCAAAAAAATGACACACTGGCACATACACCTCAACAAGGTGATTCTTATCCACCACTGACTCCGTCTGCGAAAAAGAGGCACCCACTGTCCCCATCCACACAACAGCAAGAATAAAAGCCTTCGAGCATCCGCTTGAATGCTTCATTCCACCCTCGATCAAGGAGCTAAGTTTCATTTTCGTTATGACGTGGCAAACCTAATAGCTAAGGCAAAAATAGATGCTGATAAGGCGTTCCATCGGAGCATTTGTGAAATAAAAGACTTTCAAATCCTCGAAAATAAAACATCCCCGTTGTTTACTAACGACGTTCAGGAAACAAGAAATCCAACTTTCTTCCCTTTCTCTCCTTATACCGAAATACAAAGAAATCTGCAAGCCTCAGCTCCTCAGAACATATTAATTGTTCTCATCTCCACTTATCCTCAACTTTCCCCGTTCCATGACAGGAATTACATTCCGACCCATCCTTTCTTTTTCCGGTACCACCACAATGCGGGCAATCTACCACTTTCGGTTTCTCAGGATTGCCAGGACGTTTTTCAAATGGATTTTCCATGATGAATACTTTTAATAAGTACCCCGCAAATATAACAATTTTTTCATATACTCTCCCCCACCGCCTTCCCATCCCGCACATCCGTCACGTGCACGTTGACGATATCGCCGCGGGAGGCTTTTCCTCTGGCTGCGGGAAAGCGGATGCGGACGTAGTGGTCGGAATAGCCTTCGGCATAGCCGCCGCCGAGGTGTTCGATGAGGACGGGATGGGTGGTGCCGATGGTCTGGCGGGCGAAGGCGGTGCGCTTCTGTTGGGAAAGGCGGCGCAGGGCGGCCACGCGGGCGTGTTTGACGGCGGGCGGCACCTGCCCGGGCATCTTTGCGGCGGCGGTGCCCGGGCGGGCGGAATACGGGAAAACGTGCAGATAGGCTATCGGCAGCGCCGCCAGTAAGTCGTAGGTCTGTTGAAAGTGGGCCTCCGTCTCACCCGGAAAGCCCACGATGACGTCCACGCCCACCGCCGCGCCGGGATGATGGCGATGCACCGCCCGGATGCGGTCGGCGTAGAGGGCGGTGTCGTATTTCCGGCGCATCGCCCGCAGGATGGCGTCGGAACCCGATTGCAGCGGGATGTGAAAGTGTGGCATAAAGCGCGGCGAGGCGGCCGTGAAGGCGAGGATGGCGTCGGTGAGCAGGTTGGGCTCGATGGAAGAGATGCGGTAGCGCTGAATGCCGGACACGTCGTCCAGTGCTTTCAGCAGGTCGAGGAAGGTCTCGCCTTCGGTGCCGGTGTAGGTGCCGATGTTGACGCCCGTGATGACGATTTCCCGGATGCCGCGGGCGGCAATCTCCCGGGCGGCCTCTACGATGGCCCGCAGGTCGGCGCTGCGGCTGCGGCCCCGCGCCCGCGGGATGGTGCAGAAGGCGCAGACGTAGTCGCAGCCCTCCTGAATTTTCAGGTAGGCGCGGGTGCGCTCTTCGCCCAGCGAATAGGCGGGTTCCACCGTGCGGGCCTCCCGGATCGGGCTGTGATAGACGCCCGCACCGCCCCCTTCGATGACGTCGTAAAGGCGGAATTTTTCCTTAGTGCCCAGCACCCACGCCACCCCGGGAATGGCGGCGATCTCCTGCGGCCGCAGTTGGGCGTAACAGCCCACCACGGCCACGCGCCCCTGCGGGTTTTTCCGCAGGAAACGGCGGATGAGCTTGCGGGTCTTGCGGTCGGCTTCTTCGGTGACCGAGCAACTGTTAATCACATACACGTCGGCTTCCGCCGCCTGCGGCACCACCTCGTGTCCCCGTGCCCGGCCCCGCCGAATGAGCGTGTCGGTCTCGGCGGCGTTGAGCTTACAACCCAGCGTGTCGAATGCCAGCCGCAGCCGCTTCATCACTTAAAACGGCGGTTCTTCGTCGCCCCTTTGCGTGTTCTTTTTTGCCTGCGCTTTCTCAAAAATCTGCGTTGCCACCCGCTTGGTGTCTTCGGCAAAGTCTCTATCCATGATCCACTGATAATATCCCCGTCCGGCTTCGTCGGCAAAGACCTCTTCCGCCACTTGCCCCTTGTGTTTTCCGAAATTGAACACGATTTTCCCCTCCTCATTGCGCACAAAGCGCCGGGATGCGTCCAACATACGGTCGAAGGGCCGTCCGATAAAGGTATAGAGGCCTTCCACGTCTTTCGGCAGGTCCGGGTAGCGTTCCAGTTGGGCGTCGAGGATTTCGATGGTGGCCAGGATGTCGGCCTCGGCGGAATGGGCGTTGTCGAGCGTTTTTTCACAATAGAAGCGGTAGGCGGCGGACAGGTCCCGCGGCTCTTTGATGTGGAAGATGCGCTGCACATCCACCAGCCGCCGTTGCAGCAGGTCGATGTCGATGCCCACGCGGCGAAATTCATTTTGCAGCATCGGGACGTCGAACCGCACGGCGTTGTAGCCGCCCAGGTCGCACCCTTCCAGAAAGGCCTTGATGGCAGGCGCTTCCTGCTCGAACAGCGGCGCATCAGCCACGTCTTCATTGCGGATGCCGTGCACGGCCGTGGCCTTCGGATGAATGGGCATCTGCGGATTAAACCGCTGCACATACATCCGGCGGCTGCCGTCGGGCATCACCTTCACGATGGCCAGCTCTACGATGCGGTCCCGACTCGGATCCACGCCCGTGGATTCGATATCGATAAACGCAATGGGACGGTCGAATAAAAGATGACGGAGATTTCCAGAAGGGATGCGATGAGGCTCTTCAGATGTCTCTTTCCCCCTTCTAAAAAAGGGAGCAAGAAGCTTCCTTACGAATGGAAACTTAATCATTGTGTTCAAAATTATGCGGGCAAAAGTAACAAGGCGGCAGGCGTCGCGGCTCCTTAAAAACGTCCCGCCGCGGCTTTTTGGAAAAAGCGGATGTAGTCGTCTTTCCAGCGCGGCCATGTCCACTGCGCTCCCCGCTCGGCGGCCCGTCGGCTCCACGCCGTCAATGCTGCCGGCTCGGCCAGTCGGTCGAGGGCGGCGGCGATGGCGTCTGCATCCCGCTCGTCCACCAGCATCGCCGCATCGCCCACCACAAAGGGAATGTCGGCATGGCGCGTGGTGATGAAAGGAAGGCCCGCAGCCATCAACGTCGGGATCACGTGCGGATAGCCGCCTTCGGTGTCGCCGTCGGAAGCCGTCACGCTCGCATGCACGGCCGCATGCGCCTCCGTGGCCAGCGACAGCAGCCGATCAAACGACACAAAGCCGTGATGATGCAGCACATCGCCCAGCCCCTGCCGACGAATTTCCGCCCGCACCCGTTCCCAGTAAGGCCGATCAAATTTGGAAGGGATGTCCCCCACGAGGTGAACTTCCAGCGGGATGCGCCGCCGCCGATACCACTGTCCGATGCCCCGAACGGCATACAGCACGCCCTTTTTTTCTCGGATAGCGTGCGGCAGCAGGATGCGGAAAGGCTCCGTTCCGTCCCACGTTCGGATGCGCGGGTGGGCGGGCGGTTCGATGCCGATGGGCAACACGTCAATGCGGTCGGCCGGGGCGCCGGCCTTTGCCAGCGCCTGTTTCATCGCCGGGCCTTCCACCACAAAACGATCCGCCCGCTGAAACAGCCGCCGATAGAGCGGCTTCCACTGCGGCTGCCGCATCGGCAGCGCCGCAATGTCAAAACCATAAAACCGCACCACCTGCGGCCTGATCCGAAGCGCCAGGTCATGATAGCCCCGCGGCCCGAAATGCGAAAACAACACCGCCCGATGCGGCAGCCGCAGTCGTCCCCACACATCCACGCCCACCACGGCCACCCACCGACGCCGCCACCGTCCCCGCCGATCGACCCTCACCGAGACGCCATCCACCGACGGCGCCCCCGGCAGGTGCGTATCCGTATAAATCCACTGATCGAACGCCCCTTCCAGCAGCCGAAGCGTTTCCCATATCCAGCGCTGCGTGATGGGAAGATATTCCCGAACCGAATGGATGATGCGCGGGCGCCCCATACCCGCAAAGATGCCGATTCCGGTGCTTTCGCCTATCCGACCAGTGCCCGCAGGATCTTTTCAAACTGTGCGGGCGTGATTTGCGTGTCCCGGTCGCTACGCGCCCGAGCCGGGTCGGGATGCACTTCAAAGAAAAAGCCCTGCGCCCCGAAGGCCCGAGCCGCCAAGGCGATGGGCCGCACAAAACGGCGGTCGCCCCCCGTGGTCTTCCGCCCTGCCGCAGGCTGCTGCACCGCGTGCGTGCAATCCATCACCACGGGCACGCCCACTTCCCGCATCCACACGATGTTGCGGAAGTCCACCACCAGATCCGAATAACCGTGATAGTTGCCCCGTTCGGTCAGCAACACCTTACGGTTGCCCGTAGAAAACACCTTCTCGGCGGCATGCCGCATATCGAAGCCCGTCAGAAACTGCGCCTTTTTGATGTTGACGATGCGGCCCGTCTTGCCGGCGGCGGTCAACAGGTCGGTCTGACGAGACAGAAACGCCGGGATCTGAATGACATCGACCACCTCGGCCACCGGAGCCGCCTGCGCCGCCTCATGAATGTCGGTGGTGAGCGCTACGCCCACCTTTTCCCGCACCGCGGCCAACCACGCCAATCCCTTTTTCAGGCCCGGCCCTCGAAACGAGTCCACCGCCGTCCGGTTGGCCTTGTCAAAGGATGCCTTGAAAATAAACGGAATGGGCCGTCCCGCTTCCCGCCCCACAGCGTCCACGATGGCCGCCAGCTCGGCGGCGGTGTCTTCCACCATCGCGGCACTTTCCATCACACACGGCCCCGCTATCACAAACAGCGGCGCATCCGCCAGTGCCGAATAGCCCATCACTTGCCCACCACCACTTTCGGATGCCGCAACACCTTCCCGCGGTGCGTATAGCCCTTTTGCACCTGTTCGATCACCCGGTCTTTGTGTTCCTCACTCGGCGCCGGGATCATCGTCATTGCCTCGTGAATGTCCGGGTCGAAAGGCTGCCCCACCGCCTCGATGGGATGGATCTCGTGCTGCTGAAACACCTTCTGCAATTTCTGATGAATAAGCTGCACCCCTTCTTTGACGGCGGCCACATCCTCGGCCGCTTCCATGGCTTCCAGCGCCCGCTCAAAGTCGTCCATCACCTGAAGCAGGTCAAACGCCAGCCGCGCCTGCCCTTCGTGCATCCACTGCGTCCGTTCCCGCTCGATGCGCTTTTTATAGTTGTCAAACTCGGCCAGCAGGCGCACGTATTTATCCTTCCAGTCCACCGTCTCTTCCGCCGTCTGGGCCGTTTCCTCGGCAGCTTCGGCTTGTTCTGTGGGTTCGTTGACGGGTTCTTTTTCTGCGGCTGTATCCGCCTCGTGGCGGTCTTTCGTAGGTTTCTTCATCGTTATTGTGTGTTTTCCGTTGCGCTCAACG
>JALVCQ010000217.1 GCA_027009805.1 Bacteroidota bacterium | reverse complement strand
GCCTATGCGGCGATGGTGTTGATGGGGGGGCATTTGCTGGGCTATGAAGGCCGGGCATGGCATCTGCTGGTGTGGATCACCCTCGGGCAGGCCTTGCTTTCGCTGGTGATGCTGTTCCGGAGCATCTTAAACGGCCTTCACATCTTCCGGTGGGAAGCCGTCCTCAGCGTCACCGACCGGCTGCTGATGATTGTGGGAGTGGGCGTCCTCCTGCTGGGAATCGGCGGATGGGAGTTGACCCTCGATCGTTTTGTGAAGGTGCAGGTGGGGGCTTACGGGCTGACGTTGCTGACGGCCGTATGGCTGCTCCGGCCTTATCTGCAATGGGAGCGGCGGTGGTGGTCGTGGCGTTTCTTTCGGGCGATATTGGCACAAAGCATGCCGTATGCCCTGCTGATGTTCCTGATGACGCTCTATACCCGCACCGACAGCGTGATGATCGAACGCCTGCATCCCAACGGGGCGACGGAAAGCGGCATCTATGCCGCCGCCTATCGCCTGCTGGACGCCGCCGTGATGGTGCCGGCCCTCATTGCGTCCCGATTGCTGCCGATGTTTTCCCGTCATCTTCAACAACGCCGGCCGTTGTTGCCGCTCATTCACATCGCCCTTCCCGTCATCATCGGATGGGGATGGCTGGTGACATTAAGCGCCGCCTTCTGGGGCCCTTTTCTGATGAAAGCCCTCTATTGGGAAGTGGCACCGCATCAGGTGGCCGTCTTCCGATGGTTGATGCCCACCCTCCTGTTTCACGGGCTGGTGTATATCTACGGCGCCTTGCTGACGGCCGCCGGCCGGATGCGGACCCTCAACCTCATCTCGGCGCTGGGCTTTGTCGGCAACATCGCGTTGAACCTATGGGCGATTCCGCGCTACGGTGCACTCGGCGCCGTGGTCGCCACCCTGATCACGCAGGGCGCCGTCAGCCTGGTGCAAACGGGGATAGCCGTTCAGCGATATGACCTTTACTTATCGAAGCGGTTCCTTGGACTTTTTGGCGGATGGCTTCTGGGGGGCACAGCGGTGTTTTATCTCGTCTCACGGTTTGCTGCCAGCGGGTGGGAAGGTTTCATCGCCTGCTGGGGCGCGGCTGCTATCTTTGCGTGGCCTTTTGCAAGAAAACTCTGGCGGTCCCGCCTGCTAAGCACATGACAATGACCGGAGAATGGAACCTGCCTCACGTGATCTCAATAGCCCGCCGGCGGTGGAAAACTATCGGAGGGGTGTCGTTGGTGGTGGGCGTGCTCACCTATCTTCTTCTCGGCTTGATACCGCCGTTGTATGAAGCGGAAGCCATCTTTTATCCGGCCAATCCCCGGTCGGTGTCGTCGGCGCTGCTGGGAGAAGGAAGCGGCAGTGCCGATTTTCTTTCCTTCGGGACCGATGAGGTGGTGGAGCAATTCCTTCAGATCCTCGGCTCGGCATCGGTGATCGAGGGGCTTGTCCGCCGATTTGACCTGGCTCATCACTATCGCATCGACATGGACCGGCCCTTTGCCCGAAAGCGCCTCATTAAAGCGGTGAAAAAACATATCAAAGTCAGACGCACGCAATTTTCAAGCATTGCCATCACCGTCAGCGACCCCTCGCCCGACACGGCGGCCCTGCTGGCCAATACGCTGATGATGCTGGCCGATTCGATAAAAAGCGCGCTGGTGCAACAGCGCGCCCGCGCCGCCTTTGCCATTACCCAAAAGCATTATGAAGAAAAACACCGGCAGGTGCAAAAAATCGTCGATTCCCTTCAAGCACTGGGCCGGATGGGCGTGCTCAATTACGAGGAGCAATCGGCATCCTATGCCGAAGCATGGGCAGCGGCCGTGACCAAAGGCAACATTCGGCATGCCCGCCAGATCGAAGAAAAAATCCGACTGCTGGGAGAATACGGACCGATTCAGCACTATCTGAGCAAACAGCTTACGTTCGAACTGGAAGCCCTCTCCCTGCTCAAGCAACAGTATGAAAAGCTGCGCATGAGCGCCTTCGAGCGCATCTCAACCATCTTCGTGATCGACAGGGCTTCGCCGCCCGACCAGCCGGCATGGCCGCCCCGCCTGCTGTTGACGCTGGCGGCGATGTGTTTGACGGCCGGCGCAATGCTTGCCCTCTTTCTCATCGTTAATCGCCGGTGACATGCGCGCATCTTTTTCCCAGTTGGCCGGGGTGTGGCAAGGGCGAAAAAGGACCTTGCTTCGATGGGGTGCGGCGGGCGCCATCATCGGCATCGCAGTGTCGTTTTTTATCCCTCGCTATTATCGGGCCGCCCTATCGTTTTATCCGGTGAATCTCGCCGATTATGACGAAGCGGATCCCGTGGAACAATCGCTGGACATGCTGCAGGGCATCGACATCTTGCGGGCGGTGGTGGATTCGCTTTCGCTCACCCGGCATTATCACTTCGCAGACCACGAAACGCTAAAAGCAGCCGAAAAACTCCGCGAACACGTCCACATCTACCGGACGCGCTTTTCGTCGGTGCGCATCGAAGCCGAAGATAAAGACGCCGCTATGGCTTCCCGCATCGCCACGACCGTCTTGCAGGCCTATGAGCGGAAACTCCGACGTAATCATCGGGCATTTTGGAGGCCGGCAATGCAGCACCGCCGCCGGTATGTGGACAGCATCGAAGCGGCCCTGAAACGGCTCTCCGTTCATTTCCGGAACGCACCCGAGGCCACTGCCTTCGTCAGCGGCGAAGAAGCCTTCAACGAGCTGGCGGCCGACGTATGGAAGACCGAAACCCGCAGCGCCTACTACCAAGCGCTGACAACGGTGTTTCAGCAACAGAAAAAACGGGTCCCCGACAGCGTCCGGGTGAAACAGCAGGCCTATCAACAGTTGCTGACCATTCAGCAGCAGCGTTTCGACTCGGTGTTGGCTGCTTATCCTGAGGCGGCCGCCCGACTGGAAAAATACCGCAGCCTGTTGCTGGTCTATCAGAAAGCCATCGAAGCATACGAAAAAGCCCGCGAGAATTTCCTTCGTCAATACGCCTACGCCCTTATCTCGCAGCCGCTGCAAACCACCCGACCTTCATTGCCGGCCCACGCCGTCAAGCTGATGCTCATCGGCGGATTGCTGGGGTTGGCTTTGGCTGCGGCATGGCTGGCATGGCAAAGCCGTCCTTCGGAGTAAATCAGCGATGAACGAGCAGCGTGTTTCTGTGGGGCCGGCCTTGCCGGCGGCGGTCATTTTCTTGATTGTGGGCGCCGTCGTCGGCATTGCCTACCAACAATGGCTCTGGGCCGGGTTACTGGTGTTTCCACCCCTGCTTTATCTGGGCATTTACCACCCGCGGATGCTTTTTTACTTGGCCGTGCTTACAGCCCCCTTCACCGTCGAATACCCCCTCCCGGGCATCGGCATCGCTCTTGCGTTGCCCACCGAACCCCTCCTGATTATCCTCGCCGCCCTCTTTTTCCTTCATCTGCTGCATGTAAAAAAATATCCAACGGAGGTTTTACGCCATCCCCTGACGATGCTCATCATCGCCTATCTGGGATGGATGCTCATCACCACCGTCACCAGCACCATGCCGCTGGTATCGGCCAAACACTGGGGCAAACATTTCATCTACGTTGTTGTCCTCTACTTTTACGGCATCCTGCTTTACCGGCGGTGGCAGGCCGTGAAGTCTTTTATCATCCTCTATGCCACAGGCCTTACCGCTGTTTCGTTATACACGCTGTGGGTGGAATGGCAGGGCTTTTTCTCGCATGAGACGGCCTATTTCGCCTCGGCGCCTTTTTACAGCGATCACACCATCTACGGGGCGATTCTGGGGCTCATGCTTCCGCTCATTCTGGGTCTTGCCTTTTTTCCGAGACGCTTTGCGCTTCGGAAATGGGAATGGGGCTTGATTGCAGCGGCCGCTGGGGTCAATATGGTCTCATTGGTGCTTTCCTATGCCCGCGCCGCCTGGCTGAGCATGATCGGCGTGCTGGCTTTTATTCCCTTTCTGACGCTTCGCATCCGACTGCGCTGGATTTTGTTACTGATCATCGGGCTGGTGGCGGGGATCATCATGAACTGGGAAAGCATTTACGTGTTCATGGCCACCAACCGGGCCGCTTCATCGGGCGATTTCCGCCGCCATATTCAATCGATTTACAATATCGCCACCGACCCCAGCAACATGGAGCGCATCAACCGGTGGAGCTGCGCGCTTCGGATGGCGGAAGACAAGCCGCTGTTCGGCTTCGGACCGGCCACCTTCCCTTTTCAATACGGTCCGTATCAGTTGTCGTATCAACGCACCATCATCAGCACCGACTGGGGCGATATCGGCGGCGCCCATCACGAATATCTGGGCGCCCTCGCCGAGATGGGGATTGTCGGGATGCTCCTTTTTACGGCGCTGGTGCTCACATCCATCTACATCGGGATGCATGCTTTTTATGACCGGCGGCGGCCCGTCCGGCTGCGATGGGCGGCGGGACTCATTCTCATCGGACTGATGACCTACTACATCCACGGCTTTATCAACAATTTTTTAGACACCGACGAGCTGCCGTTTCTTTTCTGGGCGCTCCTGGGCATGCTCACAGCCGTGGATCTGGAAGGTCGGAAGCCGACATCAGCCGAATCGGACAACGCCGTCGATAACCGCCGATAGACGGTCGGCAAAAGTGTTTTCTTTGCGACGTCAAAGCCGCCGTTCATGGCCGACCGCCTTTCTGCTGAATATTACCACCCGCTGGAAGCGGTGAGTCCCGTTGACGGGCGCTATCGCCCGGCCGTCCAGCCGCTGGCTGCTTATTTTTCGGAATCCGCCTTTTTTCGCTACCGCATTAAAGTGGAGGTGGAATATTTGATTGCCCTGGCCGGGGAAATAGCGGACGAAACCTTTCCGCCGCTGGATGAGGACCAGACGGCTTCTCTTCGGAAACTTTACACCCACTTTTCTCTGGACGGCGCCCGGGCTGTCAAAGACATTGAACGCACCACCCGCCACGACATCAAGGCGGTGGAATATTACCTGCGCCGACAGATGGAATCCATGGGATTACAGCGGTGGATCCCGCTGCTGCATCTGGGACTCACCTCGCAGGACGTGAACCATCCGGCGCTGACGATGATGTGGCGGGACGGATGGCGGGACGTGTTGCGCCCTGCCCTGCTGGACCTCGAAACCACCCTGAAAGCACAGGCCCAAGCATGGGCGGATATGGTGATGCTGTCCCGCACACACGGCCAGCCGGCCAGCCCCACCACACTGGGCAAGGAGGTGGCCGTCTTTGCTTATCGATTGCGCACCCTGCGGGAACAATTCGACCACATCCCACTGACGACCAAATTCGGCGGAGCCGTAGGCAACTTCAATGCCCACCTTGCCGCATGGCCGGAAATCGACTGGGAGGCCTTCGCCGACCGCTTCATTCACAGCCTCGGATTGGAACGCCAGCCGCTGACCACTCAGATTGAAAATTACGACCTGCTGGGGCTGCAACTGAAAACGCTGGCTTCGATCAACACCGTCTTGTTAGACGCTGCCCGTGACTTCTGGCTTTACATTTCCATCGGCTACTTTTCGCAGCGGGTGACCGCCGGCGAGGTGGGCTCCTCCACGATGCCGCACAAGGTCAATCCGATCGACTTTGAAAACGCTGAGGGCAATTTAGGGCTGGCCAATGCCGTGGCGGCCCACATCGCCGGGAAGTTGCCGGTCTCCCGATGGCAGCGGGACCTGTCGGACTCGACGGTGACGCGCAATCTCGGCGTGCCCGCAGCCTATTCGCTGATTGCTTATCAGGCATTATCTCGCGGGTTTGCAAAGGTGCAGCCGCAGCCGGACACAATGGCCGCCGACCTGGAACGCCATCCGGAAGTGCTGGGCGAAGCCGTGCAGACTTATTTGCGAAAAGCAGGCCGCACCGACGCCTACGAGTTGGTGAAAGACCTGACCCGCGGAAAACAGCTTACCACAGAAGACTGGCAGGCACTCATCGAAGCGCTGCCGCTGAATGCAGAAGGAAAAGCGCAACTTCGGGAACTCCGGCCCGGCGATTACGTAGGGTTGGCGCGGACGCTGGTCCGTCACGCGTGAAAGGCCCGGAAGGGCGGGACTCCGCCGGGACGCAGTGCCTGATTAGGATAACACCATCGCAGGGGCCCGGCATGCTTCGGGGGAATATCGAACGCCGAACACCGATTTTTGATTTAAGATTTTGTTTTAATACATTCTATTTGTTCTTAAATCGGTGTTCGTTAATCAGTGTTCTTCAATCAGGGACAGTCTTTTAACCCCACCCCGGCCCCTCCCCGCAAGCGGGGAGGGGGGATAAGTTGAATAATGTAGGGGCATTGTCATGGCCGTCGGGGGCACGGCGTGCCGTGCCCCTACGTTCCCCGCTGGCTGAGCGAAGTCGAAGCCACGCGGGGGATGGGGGGCCTTCCGCACCCTTCGACTCCGCTCAGGGGGCGGAAGGGGGAAGGCGCAGGGAGCGGATAAGGGAAGGCGCAGGGAGCGGATAAGGGAAGGCGCAAGGAGCGGACATGGATCACCGCACCAGATGCACCATCCCCGACACCTGATGTTGTTTGCCTTCATGGTCCAGCACCACCACCTCCCACATATACACGCCCGCAGGCGCCGGTATCCCGTCCATCGTCCCGTCCCAGCCGTGTGTGGCGTAATCGGTGCTCTCATAGATAAGCTGGCCCCAGCGGTTGTATATCAGCAGGCGAAACGCCGAAAAGCCCGAGGCCGACACC
>JALVCQ010000216.1 GCA_027009805.1 Bacteroidota bacterium | reverse complement strand
GGTAATACCTTCACGATCGCAGCCGCTTCCGTTTTTTGCACAGCCCGGGCAAAAGTGCCCTGCTGATCACCGATGACGACCCACCGGAAAGGCCCTGCGCCTTCCCCGTGGAGCCGCTGCACGGCTTCAAGGGCGAGGTCCCATCCTTTCACCGGATGCGGCCGCCCCACGGTCAGGAAGGTGAAAGGCCCCGCAGGCGAGGAGGTCGGCAGCTCGGGAACCGCCGATAGTGGATTGGGAAGGACGGCCGGCGGGGAAGGCGCAGGGCCTTTCCATTGGACGAGGGCCTCTGCCAGTGCAGAAGACACTGCCGCCAGTCGATGGGCATATTGCAGGGCTTCCCGCAAAGGCACCTGAAAGGTTCCAAGAAGGCGATCGCGGGCGGCATAGAAAAAGCGCGCCCGATGTTCGAGGATGGCGTAGGGAATGCCGTGGCGGCGGGCCACAGCCCGCACCGCCGGGCCAGCCATCACCACCGAATGCACGTAAATCACGTCGGGACGAAAGTCCCCGACAGCCGCTTCCAGAATATGCTCATAGCGCCGCATCCACCGCCGCCAGTTGAGCAAGTCCGCTTTCGGATAGCGGGATATGAAATGGTGCCTTTCCTCAAAATCCGCCGGAGCGGGCAGGGCAGGGCGCGCCCGCAAAAAGGGATGCCAGTGCAGGGCGGCCACCTTCACCCGGTGTCCCCGCTGATGAAGGTATGCCGCCTGCCGACGGAAGAAGTGCCCGCCCGAGGGCGGATACCACGAAGGCGCCACCAGCACTTTCATCGGGCAGCGTTTTGATGGTGAGCGTCCTGCCGGGCAAGCAGGCGGATATACCAGCGGAAAAGAAGCCCCAGCGAAATCACGCCCGCGGCGCTGTAGCCGGCCAGCGCCCCTTCGATGCTTCCCATTGCGACGCCGATGCCAATGCCCGCCAGCCGCAGCACCAGCGAAAAGACTTCCCAGCCCAGTGCCCCCTTCTGCCGCCCCAACACGTTGGGAATGAAGCTCAACGGCCCCGTGAGAAATACCATAAAAAGCCACGGCAACAGATAACGCAGGTAACGGCCCGCCACATCCCACTGCGGGCCGAAGAACCAGCCGAAAAACCACGGCGCCGCCACGCCCAGCACAGCAAAAAGCGGCAGCCCATAACCTGCCTGCCGCTTCACAATGCGCATCACCAGCGGCAGCGCCGGCCGCCCCTCGTGAAGGCACGTCATCACTTCCCGAGAAAGCACCGGATACAGCGAACCGCCCCACCATTGAATGCCCTTAAACACCTTTCCGATGGCCATCGACACCTGCCCCACCGCCTCTTTGCCGAAAGGCCCGGCAATCATCAGGTAGGGAAGGTTTCCCGAACCGAAGTTGATCAGCGCGTGCGGCAGGTTGAACAGCGGAAACCGCCGAAATCGGCGCAACACCTGCCCCATCGAAATCCGGGCGGTCTGCCGCAACACCTGCGGCGCGGGCATTGTGATCAGCGCTGCTGCCGCATAGGCACCACCCATCCCGTAAAGAAGGCCGTCGGCGGAAGCGCCCACCAGCCGGCCGTAAAGAATGGCCGCCACCGGATAGCCCAGTCCTGTGAGTGCCTGACCCACCGCTGCCCGCCGGTATGCTTTCCGACGAATGCGGTATTGAAAAAAAACCTGATATAGCCCCATCATCGTGCCGATGAAGATGCCGATCCAGCCCCAATGACGCAGCGCCGGGCCCACCGCCGCCACGGGCCGAAGCACTATATAAAGGACGCCCGCCAGGGCTGCCGTTAGCAGCAGCGTCAGCAGGGCGGTGCGAAGCACGGCGGCACCTTCCGCGTCCGACCGCGGGATGATGACCGCATATTCCAGCCGCAGCGTGCCCACCATCGCCACGAGACCGGCGCCAATCATCACCAGTGCCAGCACGCCGAAGTCTTCCGGTGCATACAGGCGCGTCAGAATGGGCGCCAGCGCCAGCGAGCCCACCTGCACCAGCCCGTTACCTGTGAGCAGGGCCGCCAGCCCCTGCCGGAGCGTTTTTTCGGTGGCGGGCATCGGGCGCAGCGTGCCGTCCTTTATCGCCGGCGGGTGAAACTTCCCAACAGCCCCCGGATAATCGACCGGCCAAGGCTCGATCCCATCGCCCGGGCCACGCTCTTGAAAAACGAGGTTGTCGCGGATTCCCGACGGCGCCCCCGACGGCGGGAAGTCCGACCCGTTCGCCGCGTCTCCGTAACATCTTCTTCCCTCTCTGCGGCCTCGGCCGCTTCAATCCGCTGTTGGGCTCGTTCTACGAGGATTTCATAAGCCGACCGCCGGTCGATGGTTTTTTCATATTGTCCATAAAGCGGGCTCTTCGAGATGACCGCCCGCCGCTCATCCTCGGTGGCGGGCCCAATTCGGGACGTCGGCGGCCGCACCAGCGTGTGTTCCACCATACTCGGCGCGCCCTTCTCGTCGAGCGTGGAGACCAGCGCCTCGCCCACGCCCAACTGCGTAATCACCGCCTCGGTGTCGAAAGCCGGGTTGGGCCGAAAGGCCTGTGCCGCCGCCCGCACCGCCCGACGTTCCATCGGCGTGTAGGCCCGCAGCGCATGCTGAATGCGGTTGCCAAGCTGCGCCAGCACGTCATTCGGAATGTCCAGCGGGTTCTGCGTGACGAAATAAATCCCAATCCCTTTCGAGCGGATCAGCTTCACCACCTGCTCGATCTTTTCCATCAGCGCTTTGGGCGCCTCGGAGAAGAGCAGGTGCGCCTCGTCGAAGAAAAACACCATCCGCGGCTTTTCCACGTCGCCCACCTCGGGCAGCTCTTCGAAAAGCTCGGCCAGCAACCACAGCAGAAACGTCGAATACAGCCGCGGGTTCTGCATCAGCCGGTCGGCGGCCAGAATGTTGATGTAGCCGCGCCCCTCGGGCGTGGTGCGCATAAAATCCCGAATGTCGAGCGCCGGCTCACCGAAAAAATGCTCGCCGCCCTGTTCTTCCAGCACCAGCAGCCGCCGCTGAATGGCCCCCACCGACGCCGGACTGATATTGCCATACGCCAGGCTCAGCTCTTTGCGCCGCTCGCCCACGTGTTGCAGCAGCGCCCGAAGGTCTTTCAGGTCCAGCAGCAGCAGCCCCTCATCATCCGCCAGCTTAAACACAATGTTGAGCACCCCTTCCTGCGTGTCATTGAGCCCCATCAGCCGAGACAGCAGCAGCGGCCCCATCTCGCTCACCGTTGTGCGGATCGGATGCCCCTGTTGCCCGAAAAGATCCCAGAAAATGACGGGCATCCCTTCAAACGCAAAATCTTCGATGCCAATCTTCCGCACCCGCTCATCAATCTTCGGATGCGGCCGCCCGGGCTGACTGATGCCCGACACATCGCCCTTCACGTCGGCCGTGAACACCGGCACGCCCAGCCGGGAAAAACCCTCAGCCAGAATTTGCAAGGTCACCGTCTTTCCCGTGCCCGTCGCCCCGGCAATCAGCCCGTGACGGTTGGCAAACTGCGGCAAAAGATACACGTGCTTTTGCCCTTTTCCAATCAGGATGGGAGCTGCATTCATCGTTGTTTCAAACGTTAGAGTTTGCGGACAAAAGTAGCTGAATTATCGTTGTTTTGGGCGTGCCCCTTCGGCCCTGACGGGCCTTCGGGTCGGGCCCCTGCGGGCTCGGCGGTTCCTGAGCTTGTCGAAGGGCTGTTCGCTCGGCCCGCCCACCATCCCACTCCACACCCTACGCCACCCGCGTGGCTTCGACTCCGCTCAGCCAGCGGGTGCGCCCCATGGGCGGCGGTCCCTGAGCTTGTCGAAGGGCGGTCCGCCTCGCCGACACGGCTCGGCGCCCTCCGGGCCCCTCACGCGTTTTACCTCACCCCGATAAGAAAAACGGCGGGAGAAGCCGTGTGGGCTTCCCCCGCCGTTCCCGTGTTTGCGGTCGTTCGCAGGATTAGAAGTTGATCTTCATCCCCACCGTCCACGTCCGACCAAAGCCGAACACGCCCCGGTTGTCATAAAACTCGTTGACGTTCGGCGTGGAAGGATCGTCGGCGATGTTGGTGGCCACTTCCGACACGTAGCGCGTATCCAGCAGGTTATACACATTGGCCCGGAACGTGATTGGATATTTCCCAGCGGCTTTGAACCGATAGGAAATGCCCGCATCCAGCAACCCGTAAGCCGGCAGCTTCACCACTTGCCCGCCGGGGCTGAGGAATTGGTCGTCGGTCACGTCGTAGCGGGCATACAGGTTGTCGGCATAGAAGTAGTTCAGCCGCACTTTCAGCCCTTTGACGGGACGGGCCACCACTTCGAGGTTAGCCGTGGTTTGCGCTGCATTGCCCACTTTCAGGCCCTTGGCATAGATGGTCAGCGTGGTGTCTTCGGGTTTGTTTTGGTCGAGGTTATAACCGCTCGCCGTGAAATTGCTGCTGTAGAACCAGTCGCCGATCGAAGCCATCAGGTTGATCTCGATCATATCCATCGGGCGGATGCCGGCTTCAAATTCCACGCCGCGGTGCGTTTCCGAGACGTTGGTGAAGTGGTAAAGGACTTCCTCGTTGGCGCTGTTGCGCGTGGTGATGTCGAATTGGCGGTTGCCCCATACCGTGTTATACACGTTGAGGTTGACGTTGGCCAGCGCGCTGCGGTAGCCGTAGCCCAGTTCCACGGCGGTCACTACCTGATTGGCGGCTTCGTCGTTGATGTCGTTGCGGAAGTTGAGGAACACATCATCGAAGATGGGCTGACGGGAGAAATACCCCGCATTCATAAACACGTTGTGATATTCGTTGAGGTTGTAGTTGAAGCCGCCTTTAACGGTGCCGCCCGTGAAGTTCACCCACGGCGTAACGTGGTCGGGGCTGTCCACATCATAATTGAAATAGTCGATGCGCTTAAAGCCCTGATTGGAGCCGGTCATCGCCAGGAAGGCCGAGAAGTGCGGCGTGCTGTATTCCAACTGTCCGAAAGCGCCCATCCAGCTCACCAGCCCGTCGTTGTGATAGTTCAGGATGTTGGTGCCGTCTTTATAGGTGTTGCTGTAAAAGTTGCCGAACACAGCTGGGTCTTCCACCGAGATGTAGCGCATCGGATTGTTGACGTCGGCGGTGGAGAGGTAGGCGTCGTTGCCGAGGAGGTTTTCCACCCGACGGAAGTGTTCCCCGATGTAGTAGCGACCGTCGATCCCGCCGATGAACGAGATTTTATCGGAGAAGGCGTGCGTCAGCGTCGAGTAGATGCCATACCATTTGTGGTAGTTCATCGAAGCCCGACGGATCATGCCGTTGCCCCGCTTGGTGGTGGTGTATTTTCCGGCAAACGGCCCTGCGGTGTCGGGCTGTTTGGTGCCCCAGTCATCGACGTTGACGGCGGCCCCGCCGTTCCACGCCACCAGGCTGTCGAACATCACCTGCCATGTGGTGGTGTCGTAGATGCCCGTGGAGGTCGGATAGATGCGGCCGTTGGGCCCGTTGATGCGGCCCCGCGGCCCCGTGCCGCCGCCCACGCCCCACGACGCATACACCGACGTTTTAACGTCCGTCTTTTCGCTGATGGTCCAGTAGTGGTTGATGAAGGCAATGGGCTTGTGATAGAAGTTGCGACGCCAGGTGAACTCTTCGCCGTTAAGATAGCCCCACAGCCAGTTGTAACGGATGCCCAGGTTGGTCCTTGGTGCGCCCGTGTTGTCGGGATCGTAGAAGGTGCGCAGCGTCACGCCGTCATAGCGGCCGGGGATGAAGCGTTGATGGTGCCATTGCGGCGCCCCCAGGAACGTGACGGCCAGCGTGTGGGCGCTGTTCAGCTTATCGGTCAGCGAGAAGAAGTAAGAATAGGCTCGGAACTTCGTGCCGTCCACGTAACCATCGCCGCGGGTGTGCGTGATCTGACCGCTGAAAGCGAGCTTGTCGTTGATCAGGCCCGTGTTGTAAACCAGCCCATATTTTTGATAGCCGTCATTACCGGCCGTCAGCGAAAGGGCGCCGCCTTTTTTCATGGCGGCGGCGTTGGTCACGATGTTAATCGAGCCTCCGACTGAAGGCACCACCAGCTTGGAGGCCCCCAGCCCCCGCTGATAGTCGATGCGGCTGGTCACGTCCGACAGGCCGGCCCAGTTCGACCAATACACCCAGCCGTTTTCCATATCATTGACGGGTACGCCGTTAATCATCACGGCGGTGTTGCGCTGGTCGAACCCGCGCACGTTGATGCGGCTGTCGCCGAATCCGCCGCCCTGCTTGGTCACATACACCGACGGTGCTTTGCGCAGCACTTCGGGAAATTCCTGATTCCCCACGATCTCCTCAATTTCACGGCCTTGCAGCGTCGTCACCGCCACCGGCGTTTTCCGGTCGATGGCCACCGAGGCAATCACCTCCACCTCTTTCAGCCCCACGGCTGTGGGCTCAAGCGAGATAACGCCCACCGAGGTGCCGGCCCGGCTGACCCGAACGGGCACTTCCTTCTTCGAGTAGCCGGTGTAGCTGATCACCAGCGTTTGAATCCCGGGTTCGGCTTCCAGCGAGAAGTTCCCGTTGATGTCCGTGGTCGTGCCCCGTTGCGTCCCCTTGATGAGGATGGTGGTCCCCACCAGCGGTTCGTCGGTTTCGGCGTCAACGACTTTGCCCTTAACGACGGCCTGGGCATACGCGCCCGCCGTCAGCATCAGCGTGGCGAATGCAATCAGTATCGATCTCATGGCGGTTTATTTTAATGGTGAAAGATCCGTGAGAATGGCGTATCCGCGTGGACACGTTCCTTGCATAGACCAGCCTGTCTTCCATGACGGCGCAAGGATGAGATAAGAGCGTTTCACGAAAAACGCAACTTTCTTTAAGGATGGGGCAAACTTATCTTATTCGTTGAAAAGGGGTGGGAAAAAGAAACCGCCCGGGCAATTTGGACAGCTTTTAGATAGAAACAGCGCCGGATTAGAAACGGACGGAAATACCACCCGAAACCGTAAACCTACGCCCCGCATAGCCATACCACCGCTCGTAAGCGGCATTGGTCACGTTCTCCAGCAACACGTGGGCCGCTATCATTTCGTTATAGTGGTATTGAAGTTTGACGTGGGGCAGGAAGTAAGCGGGGAGGGTGATCGCCGTGCCGGTGGAATCCAGTGCCGGCCGGGGGCCCACCCAGTCGAACGCTACTCCCACGCCCACTTTTTTATGAAACGGCCGGATACGCACCCATCCCTGACCTTTATATCGCGGCAGATGCCAGGGCGGCTCCTGTCCGGACACTTGCTGATAGCCGTTGAACTGAAACCGCAGCCCGCCTTCCAGCCCCGCCCATGCTTCCCGTCGATAGAGCAGATCGGTTTGAAAGGTGAGGAAGTTGGTCGTGAGATACCGAATGGTCATTGCGGGAAGCGCCGCTGTATCCAGCACGTAGTAAGGCGCATGGCGCATCTGGGAAGAGATGATCCGCGCCGTCCAGTATAATCCGGGAAGCGGCGTCATGCGCAGCCCGGCAAAGATGCGGAAGGTCTCCACCGGAAAACGCAATGGCAGGGAATCGCCCAAATAGGGGTTTTCTTGCCATGCCGCGGCCGCATCGAAAGGCAGGATACGGCCGTCCAGCCCACCCAGGAGGGTGATTTTTTCAGGCGCTGCATAAAACTCGATATGGAGAAGCGGGAAGAAGTAGAACTTTTTCTCGTGCGAAGACGCCGCAGAAAAGCCCGCTTGCAAGCGCCCCAAGCGGTGGGAAAGCGAGTAGGCGGGTGTGATCTGATAGCGCATCCGTTGCGTGGAGGAGTCGGCGCCGAGACGCAGCCAGTAAATCTCGGTGGCCGTATGGAGGCTGACTTTGTGGCGGCCGGCGAAGGTGTCATAAACAATGCCCTCAAACTGGGCCGACCACTCCCGCATGTGATTGACGGAAAAGAACTGCACCGCCGGGGCCAGCGAGAAAGGAAGCGTGCGAAACCTGACCTTGGTCAAGGTGGGCGCCCATCGGGCAAACCACTGCGTCTTTCGATAGTCGTCTTGCCGCGGCGAAGGGAGTTGCTCGGCAATGCCGAGTCCGTAAAGTCGATGCGCCGCCCGCATAAAATGGAACTTTTGGTGAAGGATCCATTTTCGTCGGCTGAAAAATCGCTCATCGCCGGCGGTCAACATCTGGCGGGAGAAGCGGGAAGCCCGCGTGCCGTAATGGCCGGAGCGGTGTTGGAACCGGACGGCGGAGAGATAGTCGGCGTGATAGGTGGTGTTGGCGGCCACATCCAGGCCGAAAGTGGCATAGTTGCCCCCTTCGGCAAGCGCCGAAAAACGAGGCAGCGGGGCCAGCCGTTCACGGCTGATGCGCGGAGACGGCACAGCCGGCAGCGAGTCGGCCAGTTCCGCCGGCGGGGCCGGCGGCATCGTCGAGTCATATTCTGTGCGGATCGCTTCGGCTGTCACAGTGTCCGGGGGAAGTGAAAAAGGAACCCGCCGCGCTTCTTTCAACGACGGCTGATAAAACTTGACCACCTGAAGATTCCACTGATTCCCCGAACCACCCGACTGGCCCAGCCCCGCAGGCAGCTGAACAAGCGCCCACGCCATGAGGGCGGCCGCTGTTTTATGGCGTAATTTCTTCATACTTCTTCCGTGCGATGTTTTTAAGCAGTGGGGTCGGGGCGTTTTTCATCAGGCTTTCGTAAGTATAGCGGGCCTGTACTGTGTCGCCCGATTCCAGCAATATTTTACCCAATAGAAGGTATCCCTCGGCCACGGTCTCGGGATAGGAGGGGAAGCGCCCAGGCATATCGAAGATGACCTGCCGGGCGCTGTCCAGCCGGCGTTGTTGATAGTAAGTATTCGCCAGCAGGAAGGCGGCCTGTGCGCCCCATTGATTGTGGGCGTTGTGGGCGAGGTGTTGGAGGGCGGTGATGGCTGCAGCCGTATCCCCCATGAAAAGGAGGGCCTCGGCGCGCTGATAAAGAAACTGATGTTTCCGGTGGGGCGGCAGGCTGTTATCGTCGAGGAGTCGCTCGGCCAGCTGTGCCACTTTGGGCCAGTTACCTTTTTTATAATAGCAATCGAGGCGCATCTGTTGGGCTTCGGTGCGCAGTGCCGGGTCGGTGGCAATCGCTTCGAGGATGCCGCCATAGCGAAGGACCGAATCACATTCTCCTCGACTGTGATAGATGCGGGCCAGCCACGTGACCGCCTTCAAAGAATAGCGGTTGGGCTCTCGCTTGAAAATCTCGTGAAAATGTATCAAGGCCCGTGTAGAGTCGCCTTCTTCAAGTGCGCAAGTGGCTGCATAATAATGTGCTTTGACGGCATAGGCACCGGTCGGGAAACGTTTCAGGTAGGCTTCCAGGTCGTCGATGGCTTTCCGGCAATTGTTTTTCCGTATCCAGCTGAATGCGCTTTCAAACAGGATGCTGTCTTTGGCGATTCCCTGGGCCAGCGACGGCGCTTCCTTTTGAATCAGGCGCACGTATTCGGCGCCCCGGCCGCGCTCAACGTAAATGTTTTTGGCGAGGTTGGCGGCGCCTTTGGCGGCTTCGGTGCCGGAGAAGCGGCGGAGAATCCGACGGGCGATCTCGAGGGCCTTGTCGTCTTTACCCATGTTGTAGTAGGTGAGGGCTTGCTTCTCAAGCACCTGCGGCAACAACGACGAGCGAGGATATTGCCGCGTGAATGTGCTGAACACATGCAGCGCCGAATCGAAACGTCCCGCGGTGAGATACACTTCTCCCAGCCGAAGAAGCGCCTCCTGAGCTTCCTGCGACTGCGAAGGCGCCTTTTCATACGCTTTCCGGAGGGCGGCCGTCTGACGGGCGGCATCACCCTGAATCCCGTAAATGCGGGCAATCTGCAGCCATGCATACGGCGCCTGCGGGTGATTCAAATAGCCGGCATAGCCATAAAAGCGAAGTGCCTCAGGCCACGCCCGGGACTTGAAATACAGATCGCCCAGCCGGACGATGGCATCCACTTCCCGATCGGTAGGGGTGTGAACCGCAGGCTCGCCGCGTTGAATGGTCTGTAATAGGCCCCGTTTCTGTAAGTACGTCCGAAAATATTTTGAAGCCGATACGTCTGTCCCGCCCTTCAGTTCTGCATAAGCGAGGTTATAGTAGGCTTCATCCCGATACGGGATATTCTTAGACGCCCGCACGTAAAGAAAATTTCGCCATTGCTTGATGGCATCCAGAAAACGCTTCTTCTCATATGCAAGCTCCCCTAATAAATAGTAGGCTTTGGTTCTGATGATGTCGCTTTTCCCGATACGGACGGCGTCTTGAAGGTGCGCAACGGCGGCATCCGGCTTTCCTTCTTCCATCAACTGCCGCCCGTAAAGGTAGCTGATTTGCTGATAGGCATCCTGGAAAGGGCGGCCGCTGGTGAGCATGTCTTTGAGGTATCCCAGCGCCTGCGGATAGTCCCGGGAAGCCATGAAAAGGCGGCTGAGCAACTGGATGGCCTGCCGGCGGCGGGGCGCATACTTGTATTTGTCAATGAATTGCTTGAGCAGCTTAAAAGCTTCGGAAGAATTACCGGATCGGATGGCGGCAATGGCCGCATTGTAGAGGGCATGCTCGGTCACCTGTGGATCGGCGCCGATGGCATAGGCCAGCGCAAACGCCTGATGGGCGCGGGCCGGCCGCTCTTGTCGGGCCCAGATCAGGCCTTTCAGATATTCCACCACCTGACGAAGGCGCGGCTCGGAAAAGGCTGCCCGTTGAAGCGATGCCAGCGCCTTTTGCGGATCGTCACTTTCCAGTGCACACACACCGCTGATGTAATATTCAAACGGCGTCCAATAGGCCTGCGGAAGTCCTTCCAGATAGGAAAGGGCCTGATTGCATTGCTTGCCGTGAAAAAACAGCGCCCGCACCAGCAGCAGCCGAATCACTTCTTCATGACGGGCTGCGTTTTCATCCAGCACCTCCGTAGCATAGGAGATTAAGTCATCAAAACGCCGCAGGTGCCACAGCGTCTGCACGATAAACACCGGCACCACCTTGCCCAACTTTTTATCTCTGGTCAGGACCTGAAAATGCGGCAACGCACGGGCGTATTGTCCCTGATGAAAAAGAATGTCACCCGCCAGCAAATGCGCAATGGGTTGATAGGCGTTAGGACCGGCCGCCACCTGCTCAAAATAGCCAAGGGCCTGGCCCGAGTCGCCGCGATGAAGAGCGGTGTAGCCCTTCATAAACAGGAAAGAAGAAAGCACTTCGGGCGAAAAGTCGGAAGCATCGACCATCTGAAGGTAGCGACCGGCACTGTCATATTCATGATGATAAAAGAAAAAATGCGCCAGATCCAGCAGCGTTTTTTGCCGAAAAGCCCCTTCGGGATACTTCGACAGAAGCTGCGCCGCCGCATACGGAAATTTTCGGTAGCGCAGGAAAAAGGTGCTGCGGGTCTTCCGTAAGTCGTGCAAGTAAGCATGCGCCCACGGCATCGCATTCGGCACCGTGTGATAAAAGGCGCCGTACATCTGTGCGTCGTACAGGCGGACGGCGGGTGCTTTCCAATCATAAACCGGACGGAGATAATCCTGTGCCGCAAGCCAAAAAGGCAACAACAACCAAACACCCCATACCGCTACATCACGCAAAACTCGAACACATCTCATAAGTGATACCGAAGCAAGAGAAACTTTTGTCAGGAGGGCAAAGTTAGCTATCTTTGCATGGCTTTGCTTGCGGCTGTGCATCTTTATTACAACGCCCCTGTGCGGCGTTTTCATACGGTTTTATGATGGTAGGTGCAGATTTCTCTGTGTCGGATGAGGGGTATGAGGTTTTTTCTCTGATGGTGGATCCCGGCCAGACGCCGCAGCGGATCGACCTTTTTCTGGCCCGGCGGCTGGGCAAGCCGCGCACTAAAATTCAGGCCGGCCTGCGGGCAGGTTCCATCACAGTGGGCGGACAGCCCGTCAAGCCCAGCTATAAAGTGCGCCCGGGCGATGCCATCCGCGTCATCATCCCGCAACCGCCGCCGCCCGAGCTGGTGCCCGAAGCGATTCCCTTACAAATTCGCTACGAGGACGACGACCTGCTCATCATCAACAAACCGGCCGGCATGGTGGTGCATCCCGGATATGCCAACTACACGGGCACGCTGGCCAATGCCCTCTATCACTACTTTCTCACACACCATATCTGCCCTGAAGAAGAACACAAGCCGCTGTTGGTCCACCGCATCGACAAAGACACCAGCGGGCTGCTGGTGGTGCCCAAACACCTCGAAGCCCATGCCTTTCTGGCGCGGCAGTTTTTTGACCATTCCATCGAACGCCGCTATCTGGCGGTGGTGTGGGGCCATCCGAACCCGCCCGCCGACACCATCGAGGGCAGGCTGGCCCGCGACACCCGAGACCGCCGCCGCATGCGCGTCTATCCCGACCACGGCAAGGAAGCCGTCACCCACTATCGCACGCTGGAAACCTATCCCGCCGCCGCACTCATCGAATGCCGCCTCGAAACCGGCCGCACCCATCAGATCCGCGCCCACATGCGCCACATCGGCCACCCCCTCATCGGCGACGAACGCTACGGCGGCCATCAGCCCCCGCCCCCTCTCCGCAAAGCCCCGGGCGCAGGACGCCTCAAAACCTTCCCCCGTCAGGCCCTCCACGCCCACACCCTCGGCTTCATCCACCCCCGCACCCGCCGGCACGTCCACTTCACCGAACCCCTCCCCGAAGATATGGCGGGGCTGGTGGCGGGGCTGCGGGAACATTAGGGACAATATGCTGATAAAACACGCCTACACGGCCTGCCGGCGTTTTAATTGGGGAAGTTCCCTTACTCAATGGGCGAATTATCCTTACTTTTGAAGGAAAACCCATTTCTATCTCAGCGATGCGAGAGAGAACCAAACGCACCCGGCGAAAAATTCTGGAAGCAGCCCTTCGTCTCTTCAACGAACGGGGGTGTGTGAATGTGCGTCTCCAGCATATTGCCGACGCCGCTCAGATCAGTGTCGGGAATCTGGCATATCACTATCCCCACAAAGAGGCTATCGTCTTTGCCCTGATTGATGCGTTCTTTGGAGAACTTTCCCAGGTTATGGCCAACTACAACGCCGTGCCGCTGTTCGAACACATCGACAACGTCCTGACGCAATTGCATGCCTTGCAGCAGCGTTATACCTTTTATTTCCTCGACACGCTGGAGATTTATCGGCATTATCCCAAGATCGCCCGGTATGCCACGGAAAAAAACCGATTGCAGATCGTGCAGCTCAAAGGCATGTTCCTTTTCAATGCGGCGCGCGGGGTATTTAGAAAAGGGCTGGACTACGGGAGCACAGCGGAGAATTTCTGGATGGCCGGCCATTTGTGGATGTATAAACAAAAACTCCTGGCAGCCGACAACCTTACCCTTGATGAGTATAAACAGCAGCTGTGGAACCTCCTCAAGCCCTGTTTTACCGAAATGGGACGATGGGAGTATGAGCAGCTGGTGAAAAAGCCGGAAATGACCGCATAGAATGAAAAAAGGAAGCATGAATGTGCATATTGCTCCTTGCTTGTATGAGCAGTTGTATTACCAGCTCGAAGAGCTGGACCGGACGGATGTGGCGGCGGCGTACGGCGACATGGATTTTATCCAGCGGGACAACTGGCTCATCGACACGGTGGTGATCGAAAACATCGTCTATCAGCGCGGCATATGGATCATCTATCTGGTGTTTGTGGACTATCATGATCCTTTCCGCTTAATTCGCCGGCGCATTTCGCGATATTATTCCAGACGAACGGCCGAAGTCCATGGGGCCTATATGCGCCGCCTCGCAGCCAAAGACGCCCGGGGAACGCTGACCCTTGACACAGACGGCTTCTTCCTGCCGGAGAATTAATCCCCCCTCATTCGATAACAGCTGATTTTTAGGCGCTGCTGTTTTTCTCCTAAGGTAAAGCCATATAGCCGCTTCCAGCTTACGGCAGGATTACCCGCCTTCCGTCCGCACATGAACGGAGGTGGCCCGACATTCGGCCGGCACACAAGATTTTTCCACAGCCGTCCGTTTTAGAAAATTTTTTCTAACTTTGTCCTGCCTGTTGTGCAAGTGCACGGTAGGCGATTAAAAAGTAAAGACTATGGCAAATTTACTATGGCTGCAAGGCGGTGCGTGCAGCGGAAACACCATGTCGTTTCTCAACGCACAAGAACCGAACGTCATCGAGCTGGTCGTCGATTATGGGATTAACATATTGTGGCATCCCACCGTGGGGTTGGAGATCGGTCACCAGGTGTCGGACCTGCTCAACGACTGCGTCTCAGGGAAAACCCAACTGGACATTTTTGTGTTTGAAGGGACGGTGATTCGCGGTCCAAACGGCACCGGGCGTATGAATTATTTTGCCGACCGGCCGATGAAAGATTGGGTGTATGACCTGGCTCATGCAGCCCAGTACGTGGTGGCCATAGGCGATTGTGCCACATGGGGCGGTATTCCCGCTGTTCCGCCCAACCCTTCGGAGTCGACGGGCATGCAATTCCATAAAACGAAAAAAGGCGGCTTTCTGGGGCCGGACTTCAAGTCCAAAGCCGGATTCCCGGTGATCAATATTCCCGGGTGTCCTGCGCATCCCGACTGGGTTACCCAGATCCTGGTGGCCATTTCCATTGGACGGTTGGGAGAGGTGTTGCTCGATAAATATCACCGGCCCAAAACTTTCTTTACCGACTTTACCCAGACGGGTTGTACCAACGCCCCGGCGTTTAGTGAAAAAATCGACGGCGGCTTTGGCAAGCGCGGCGGCTGTCTTTTCTATGAAGTGGGCTGTCGTGGACCTATGACCCATTCCAGCTGCAACCGGATCTTGTGGAACCGCATATCCAGTAAAACAAGGGCCAATCATCCGTGCATTGGATGCACCGAGCCCGGCTTCCCCCATCATGACCTGAAAAAAGGAACCATCTTCAAGACACCGAAATACCTTGGTATCTTCCCCAAAGAAGTTCCCGAAGGACAGAGCAAACTGGCATACTACATTAAAGCAGGCTTCCACAAGGTTATGCCGACTTCGAAAGCATTGAAGGAAACCTCGATCTAAGTGCAGAATGACGAACTCACTTAACTCTCTAAAATTATACGCGTTATGATGACGACAAAAGAGCTTAACATATCACCGGTCGGACGCGTCGAAGGCGATCTCGACGTCAAAGTGTACATCGATAACGGCGTGGTGACGCGTGCGCATACGCAAGCCGCCATGTTTCGGGGTTTTGAGCGTATCATGCAGGGCAAGGACCCGCAATCGGGCCTCATTGTGACGCCCCGGGCCTGCGGCATCTGCGGGGGCTCTCATCTTTATTGCGCGTCCTCCGCGCTCGACACGGCATGGCAAACCTACCTGCCGCCCAATGCGCTGCTGTTGCGGGCTATTGGGCAGGCCGTAGAGACCATCCAGAGCATTCCAAGGTGGTTTTACGCCATCTTCGCCACCGATATGGCAAATAAAAAATTCGCCAATAAGCCGCTCTATGAAGAAGTCGCCAAGCGCTTTGCCGCCTATGTGGGAACATCGTTCCAGAAGGGCGTGGTGGCCAGCGGCCGGCCCGTCGAAGTGTATGCCATCTTCGGCGGTCAGTGGCCGCACTCCAGCTACATGGTGCCGGGCGGCGTGATGTGTGCGCCGACATTAAAGGATGTCACCCGAGCCCACGCCATTCTCAATCAGTTCCGCAACGACTGGCTGGAGCCCGTATGGTTGGGATGCTCCATCGAGCGTTACATGCAGATTAAGACGTGGGACGACTTGATGGCGTGGCTGGATGAAAACGAATCCCATCGCAACAGCGACTTGGGGCTCTTTATCCGTGCTGCATTGGAGTTTGGCCTGGACAAGTTTGGCCAAGGGGTGGGCAAGTTTCTCGCCTACGGAACCTATTTACACAAGGACAAATACAATCGTCCCACCATCGAAGGGCGGCAGGAAGCCGTCATCTCTCCGGGCGGATTCTTCGACGGAGAAAACTATTATCCGATGGACCAGTCATACATCACCGAAGACGTGGCCCATGCGTGGTATGAAAACCAATCCGACAGGCTGCATCCTTTTGATGAACCAGTCCCGACGCCGGCGGCGAACTCGACCAACCTCGAAGAGACCAACTTCGACAGCAAATACAGCTGGGCCAAGAGTCCGCGCTACAAAGGCATGGCGGCCGAGGTCGGTCCGCTGGCGCGTGTGATTATGAATGCCAACCCCAACAACCTCGAGCATCAAATCCGAGATCCACTCTTTGGTGACATTATCCGGAAAAAAGGTCCCAGCGTGTTTACCCGCGTGTTAGCCCGTATGCACGAGGCGCCCGGGTTGTTCTTGCGGGTGAATGACTGGCTCAGCCAGATCGACCTCAAGGGTGAGTTTTACGTCAAGCCCGAAGAGAAAGACGGCCGGGGATGGGGCGCCACAGAAGCCGCCCGTGGTGCGCTGGCCCACTGGATCGAGATCGAAAACGGGGTGATTAAGAACTATCAGGTGATCTCGCCCACCACATGGAACGTAGGGCCTAATGACAGCGAGGGCAATCCCGGGCCCATCGAAGCCGCACTCGTCGGCACCGAGATTGAAAATCCCGACGACCCGGTGGAAGTGGGGCTGGTCGTGCGTTCCTTCGACTCCTGTCTGGTGTGTACGGTGCATGCCCACGAAAACAAATCGGGCAAGGAAATCACCCAATTCAAAATTTAACTTATCCTTCGGAAGGTCAGGAGATTTATCCATCGGCCGCATGCTGAAAAAGCCCGTACCCAATAGGTGCGGGCTTTTTCTATTTGCAAGGAAATATATACATTTGGCATATGAGAAAGACCACAGTGCTGGGGTTTGGTAATCCCGTGCGGGAGGATGACGGCGTGGGGATATATGTGGTGCAACACCTGATGAAAAAACTGGGCGAACGTCCCGACCTTCAGATTATCGACATGGGGACGTCGGCATTTGAGGTGTTGTTTCGGCTGCGGGGGCAGGACCGGTTGATCGTGGTGGATTCCGTTAAAAATGTGGATGACCCCGTAGGGACGCTCTATAAGGTGCCTGACGATGAAATTTTGCGCCATGTGCAGGCACAACCCCACATCTACACGCACAGCTTGAAATGGGACCAGGCGCTTTATTATGCCAAACAGATGCTGGGCGATGCTTATCCCCGACAGGTGGATGTCTATCTCATCGCCATCCAAGATACGCGCTTTAACACCCATATGACAGAGGAAGCCCAAAAGGGGGCCGACAGGTTGGTGCAGATTCTGACCGATGAGCTAAAATCGGCATAAGCGATGTTTATCCCGCCGGGAGGAATGCCGCTGCCGCAACGCAAGGTGGACGTCACCGAAAGCAAGCCCGTCTATCTTCGAGGGCAACACTTGATACTGCATCCTGCGCTGATTAAGCGGGTGTTCGGAGAAGAGGATGCTGTGGCGATGGTTTACTATCCACAGCGACGGAAGTTGATGCTTGCGCCCATTTCCAACAAACTATTTCGGATGGCCCACAAAGGACATCAGCAGTTTATGTTGAAACAAACTGCCGGCGGACGGGAATTTGCCGTGGCCCTCCATTCCATCCTATATGACCACGAAATCGATCAAACCAATCGCCCGCTGGACCATGAAGTGAGCGATAAGATGAAGATATTGACCATATCGCTATGATGGTGAAAAATCGCTTGGACTTAAATTTTGATGCATGAAGAAAATATATATCGCGACGGCAAGCCCGGAATCGCTGCAATCGCTGTTAGACGACATTGATATCGAGACCACGGTGGAGTGGCTCCCTTTGAAAGATAGTCATCCCTTGCAGTGGGACCTGCGTATTCAGGACGAGCGCATCGCGTTGGTACCCGATCGCAAAGGGATGACGCCCCCTTATCTGATGCCGCCGCTGGATTTGAGCAAGGCCGCTTTTAAGAGCGCCCTTCTCTTGCGCATGGGTGATTTTGCGGGGGCTGTGGAACAACTGAAAGACCAAAAGGAGGCGCGCATGCACGTGACAGCCTACGGGGCTATCGCCATGGCAATGCCGTTGGACCCCGAAACGTATGCGTGGGTGACGCAGCCGGCGGCGTATGGCGAAAATGGTGCGTATTACGCCGCCCATAACGCCGCCGTGTTGCAACACTATTTGGGGATGGAGGACGCCGAAGGACGGGAAGCGGCTGATGCGATGTTTCGACGCGCCTTGGACAATGCCCCCAACCCCGCCTTATATGTGTTCACATTGCGCCAATATGCCGCCTTCCTCACCGAGGCGGGCGCGCCCGACCAGGCCGAGCGGTTGTTGCGAGCCCTGGATCCAGAGGAGTTAACTGAACCGGCCCGCTACGATTGGCAACAGGCCCTGCTACAGGTGTGCATGGCCCAGTTGGCGGCGCCGTATGATATTTCACAAATCAATGAGATTAAGACCCTGTTGCGGGAAAGCTTGGAATGGGAAGAACAGCTGGGTAACGTCATCCGTCAGGCAATGGTTCTCGCCGATGCCGCGCACGTGGCGCTGCTGGTCAATCGGTATTCCGAGGCGTTGGCATATATCAACAAAGCGTTGAAGATTTTTCAGGCGGAAGGCTTGGATGAGTTTTATGCCGAGGCTATGCGTAAGAAGGGAGAAATCCTATACAGCTGGGCCCAATCGGGGCAGCCGCAGTTTTATAAGTCGGCGCTGGAAAGCTATCAAGCCGCCTTAAAATATTATACCAAAGACGAGGCGCCCTATGCGTATGCTGACATTCAGCACCGGTTGGGAATTATTTATGCTGAAATGCCGATAGAAGAGAAAAAGCGGGGGATTATGGCCGGTCTTTCCATGGCGGCGTTTCATGAGGCGCTGGAAATATTCACGCCCGATCGGTATCCTTATGAATATGCCGCCGTCTGCACCCACATGGGCAACGCTCTTTGCCGGTTTCCGAAAGGGGTGCATACCGACAACTACAAAAAGGCAATCCAATATTACGAGAAAGCCCTCGACATCCGCACGCCGGATATGCCGATGGAGCGGGCGCTCACGCTGCTGAACTATCTGGAAGCATTCTGGCATATCCGCCCTGAAAACGGCGGGCTGGACAAGCAAAAATGGGAGGACCTACGACGGAAAGTGGAAGAAATCCTACACCTCGTGGATGACCCGCATATCACCAAAGAAGCCCGCCGGCATCTACGCCTGCTCGATGAATGGTGTTCGATAAATTCGTAAGCAGTGCACGAAGTCTCTATCATACAAAGCATTCTCCGCACGCTTGAAAAAGAATTTCAGCCGGAGCAAATCCGTCGCATCGTGCAAATCGATCTCGAGGTCGGCGTCTTTTCCAATGTGGAACCCGTGCTGCTGGAGAATGCTTTTGAAGCCGTTAAGTCGGTGACCGGGAAGATGACCGACGCCCGACTACACATCGACGTGAAGCCCATCAAAATATACTGCGACGCTTGTCGGGAGACGTCCTTGATCGACAATTACACTTTCGTGTGCCATGCCTGCCGGAAGCCTTGCACCAACGTGATTCAGGGAACCGAGCTTTTGATAAAAAGGGTGCATTTCAGCGAATAGCTTCGGCCCGTCTCATTAAAAGACTCCTTATTTGGACGCTGTCCATATTTTCATGGGGTATATATTTGTTGTATGCAAAACGCCGAAATGGGTATGACAGAAAAATCTACACGAGCTGCTCGCGGCACCATCATATGCGACAATACGACCATGGCCCTGTTGAAGGCCAACGATTACGTGGCCGAGGCCATACGGCGGGAAATGGACCGTCGAGGCGTGTTGCTCATCAATCTGACTTCCTCGCCGGGGAGTGGCAAGACGACGCTATTGCAGGAGACGGGCAAGCGATTAAAAGACGTGCTGCGCATCAAGGTGTTGGTGGGCGATTTGGAGACGGAGCGTGATGCCGAACGACTGCGCGAAGCGGGCATTCAAGCCTGGCAGATCGTCACGGGTGGCATCTGCCATTTGGAAGGGCAGATGATCATGCAGGCGCTGGAAAATATTTCCCTCGACGATACCGACGTGCTCATCATCGAAAATGTCGGCAATCTGGTGTGTCCGGCCTCCTTTGATTTGGGCGAGGACTATCGCGTGACTTTATTGGCCTCGACCGAGGGCGACGACAAGCCGAAGAAGTACCCCCGGATGTTTTTTACCAGCGATTTAATGCTCATCTCCAAGAGCGACCTACTGCCGCATCTGCCGTTTTCGGTGGATCGCGCCATACAGGACGCGCGGGATATCAATCCCGAGATTGAGTGTATGACGGTGTCGGCTCTGACGGGTGAAGGCGTGGATGCATGGTGTCAGTGGCTGATTGACCGATTTGCGCAGAAGCGCCGATCAAAAAAGCCCGAAAAGAGCTATGACGTCGAATAGGGCAAAGGGCTACACCTCTATGTGCGCGGGATCATACAGGGCGTGGAATTTCGCCCTGCGGCGTGTAGCGAGTGAAAAATCATCAAAAATCATAGCCTATGTGTTTGGCAATACCCGGTAAAGTACTATCGATCGA
>JALVCQ010000215.1 GCA_027009805.1 Bacteroidota bacterium | reverse complement strand
CCGTAGTCTGGGCAGGAAAGTCAAAACGGGGAAGAACAGCCGGGTTGGGCAGCGACGCCAACACCTCTTCTCCTCCATAGTAGAGGGAAAAGTAGATGTAAGCACCACTATAATGCGTGGTGGTTGGGTTATGGACATTGATCGTGATCAGGCGCGGGTTGCGCTCCCACTCCGCAGGACGGGCCGGCAGCGGAGACTGAATGTTGGCCGTAATCTGAAGTTTAGACTGGGCATATGCACTTGCGCCCAGCCCCACAACGCCCCACAACAGCCAAAGTAAAAGGCGGCGCATCACTGCGGTTTTGGTACGTTTCCGAAGTGATGACAACTTGAATAGCGTAACCTTCGATTCATACCGGTAAACTTTTTACCCTTAACGCACAAATTTAGTCATTGAGCATATCCGCTGGAAGGGGACATCGCCGCCGCCAACACTGCTGTTTATTTTCATTCTCTGAAGAGAAAAGCGGATGGAGTGGGGTAATGACAAATTTTCTGGATATATGAAAGGGAGAGGTTTTTGCCATGCAGGCTGTTACTAAAACATTGATCCCTTATGCTGATAGGAGTAGCTCAATTTGAACGCCTTTTTCGGAAAGCGGCTTCGTTGGACGTGGACAAAAGTGATTTGCGCCGCCTTTCCGACTTTGTGACGCGCAAGCTGGCCGATATGCTGATCGTGGCGCGGGCCGCCGCCAAGCAAAACGGCCGGGATGTGTTGTGGGTCTATGACCTGCCGATCACCAAAGGTTTGCAGGAGACTATGCACGAGTTTCGCTCGCTGGATGAAGCGCTGGAGCTGAAGCCGATTCTGGCGGAGCTCAGCAAAGTCCCCTATTTCGACGTGGCCGTCTCGGAAGAAGTCGAAGCGCGCCTTCCCGACATCGTGGGGGCGCTTGTGGTGGTGTTGGCCCGCACCATGAAGGTGATTGATCCGAAGGTGAAAAACCCGCAAACCCGACATTGGGACCAAGCCGAACAGATTTTCAGCATGCTGATGTAACCCGCCTTTTCACACAGGCGATTCATGGGCCGCCGCTGGATGGACGTCTCCGTCGAGCGGCGGCTTTTCGTATAAGCGGTCTTGTCTTCTCGGCCCGTGCACACGGAAGTCGATCGCTATTTTTGCGCGTCTTTTCTTAACTTTTTTCTTCGATGACGGATATGGCAACGATGGCCCGAAAGGCCTCTCTGTATGCGCCGTCCGAGGTGTATCCCCGGATGGTGGAGCAGATGATGCGGGCGTTGTGTAGCTCGTCGGACTTCTGGGAAGCCATCGACCGGGCCAACATGCCGGTGGTCTTTGCCGCCGCCGTGGTGCGGGCTTTGATGGAAGCAGACCTGCTGAAAGCACATCACGGACAACTCCAATGGACGCCCAAGGGTCGGGAACTCGTCGAAGCGCTGGGCTTGCGCCCCTTTCCGCATTATCAATGCCTCAACTGCGAAGGCCGCGGCCTGGTCCCACCCTATCATAAGCCGTGGGCGGAAGCTTTTATGAAATATGAAAGCCACCGCCCTGCTCCCCGACAGGAATACGACCAGGGAAGCGTGACCCCGGCCACCACCCTCGCCCGCGTGGCTTTGATGGAACAACGCGGCGACCTCGACGGAAAAGACATCCTCGTGATGGGGGCGGAAGATGATTTGATGGGGCTGGCCATCGGCCTGACCCGGCGGGCCCGAAAGGTGGTCGTCCTCGACATCGACGAGCGCATCATCGCTTTCGAAAAAGAAATTATCCAGAAAGAAGGGCTGACCAATATCCACCCTCAGGTGTTTGACCTGCGAAATCCTTTCCCGGCCGAGTGGGAGGGCGGTTTTGACATTTTCCTCACCGACCCGCCCGAGACGCTGCCGGCGTTTAAGGCGTTTATCGCCCGCGGCGTGGCCGCACTGAAAAGACCCGGTGCCGCCGGCTATTTCGGGCTGACCCTTCGGGATTCGTCCCTCTACCGGTGGCGCAAGTTCCAGCAGGAAATGGTGAGCACGATGGGCATGGTCATCACCGACATCATTCAGGATTTTAACCATTACATGAATTGGGGATACCACGAAGCCACCCGTGCCAGCGCCCTCAATCCCGCCGGTGCGCCGCCGCGGCAAATCTGGTATAAGTCGGCATGGTATCGCATCGAAGCACTGCCCGGCTTTCAGGGAAGCAACGAGCCCATTCAGCCGGAGGTGTTTGAAAGCCTCTATTCCGACGACGAAGGCGTGACCACCTGACGAATGGCTGCCGCGCCCCGCATTCTTTTCACAGAAGAACGGCTCCCGGGAGGTGGTCCGGTTTTAATCAGCCGGATCCCGGGGCGTCGGTCGCTGGGAGTGGGCGTGTATGTGCCCGTAGGTTCCCGCCACGAACGCCCTCAACAGCAAGGGCTGGCCCACTTCATCGAACATATGGTGTTTAAGGGCACCCGTCGCTATTCAGCCCGACAGCTCCTCCGTAAAATCGAAGGGGCCGGCGCCGAAATCAATGCCTTTACGGCCCGGGACCACATGTTTTTCTACATCCACGGCATCGACCAGCATGGAAAAACCGCCATCGACGTGCTGCATGAGATGCTCTTCCAGCCGGTTTTTCCCGAGCCCGAGCTGGAAAAAGAGCGCAACGTCATTCTCGAAGAAATCGAGATGTATAAAGACAGCCCGGAAGACGACATCACCGATCGCTTTTTTGAGTTGCTTTTCCCGGGGCACCCCCTTGGCGCCGATATCCTCGGCAAGCCGGAACAGATCCGCCAATATGGCAGAAGCGATTTAATGCAGTTTCACGCCGCCCACATTCACCCTTTCCAGGCCATCTATTCGATTTCGGGCGGGCTGTCTTTTTCCCGGGTCAGCCGATGGCTCGAGAAGGCGGCCGGAGCAGAAGCCCCGACGACGAAGAAAGAAACCTTGGCGGCGCCTCCGCCCCCTATCGGCGTGGTATTCGAGCAGGAGCGGCGGAAAGATTTTCACCAGACCCACGTTGTGGTCGGCCTGTCGTTGCCGGCGTTCGGTTTTGAAGATCGCATTCGTCTGGCGGCGGTGTCGCAGTATCTGGGCGGTAATATGCGCTCCGTCTTGTGGGAAGAACTGCGGGAAAAGCGGGGATGCGTCTATCATGTTTCCACGCAGGTGCAATTCTTTCAGGATGCGTCGGTGTTTTACATTCATTTCGGGACCACCGAAAAACACCTCTCGACAGCCATGAAAACCGTTCGCCGCCTGCTGAAAAAATTGTTTGAAAGGCCGGTTGCCCGGGGTCGTCTTGCCGAGGTGCGCCGGCAGTTGCTTACCGCCGCCGTATGGGGCGCGGAAAATGTGGCCCATCAAATATTTATGCAGGCATGGCAGCGCCATCATTACGGGCATGCCGTTCCACTTGAAGTCCGCATGGCTGCCCTTGAGGCGCTGACTCCGGCGCGCTTATTCGCGTTTTCTCAGACGCACCTCCACCCCGACCGGTATGCCGCGCTGATTTATCATGCGCGGTCTTAAAATAAAGAAAAAAAGCCCCTCCCATTGTTGTAATGGAAGGGGCCCGTTTTCGAATGGGGAAAAGTCAGGAGGTGTTAGTTCACAGCCTCGGCAAGGCGTTTGCCCGGCTTGAACTTAACGACTTTTTTCGCCTTGATTTTAATTTTTTGGCGAGTGCGCGGATCCACACCGGTGCGGGCCTTACGTTTCACCACCTGGAAGGTGCCGAAACCGACCAGCGACACTTTTTCCCCGTTGCGAAGTTCGCCTTCCACCACATCGAGAAAAGCGTCCAGCGCGCGGCCTGCTGCGGCTTTCGTGAGTTTCGCGCGCGAAGCAATGGCGGTTACCAACTCTGACTTGTTCATGGCATTAAGTTTTTAATTTGCACCGCAAAGGTAGAAAAAACCGATAAATCCCAGCAAAATGTCAAAAATAATGCGGTCTGCCCATCAATCACCTTCTGAAACGCCGATTATTCCTGTAATTGCCATTGACGGGCCCGCCGGCGCGGGAAAAAGCACCCTGGCCCGGGATTTGGCGGAACGGCTGGGAATGTATCACGTGGACAGCGGCGCTTTTTATCGAACGATTACGGCATGGGCGTTAAAGGCCCATCCTCAAAACCCTGAAAAGGCCATAACGCCCGCTTTTTTGGAGCAGCTCGACATTCCCGTGGCGCCTTATGGTCGGCGGATCGGCCCGGTGAACAGGCAAGGGCAACCCCTGGGAACGGAGATTCGCACGCCCGAAGTCAATCGATGGGTGAGCGAAATCAGCCGCCATCCCCGCGTGCGCGAATACGTCAATGCCCGATTGCGGGCCTTGGCCGTGCGGTGGCCGCTGGTCATCGACGGCCGCGACATCGGGACGGCGGTCTTTCCGGATGCGCCGGTGAAATTTTTCATTACCTGCGACCCGCACGTGCGGGCCCAAAGACGACTGGCGGAAATGCGGCAAGCAGCCGGAGCGGCGCCCCTTGATGAAAAAGCCGTTCTGGAAAACATCCTCAAACGAGACCGCATCGACTCGCAACGCGCCACCGCCCCCCTCAAACAAGCACCCGACGCCTTCGTGATCGACACCACCCACCTCGACCGAACCGCCCAGCTTGAAAAAGCCGTCGAGTATATCCGGCAAAAAGCACCGTTCTTGCTGGCCGGACGCTCCCGCTGATTGTTTGGATGTAGGGGCCGTCGCGTGAGGGGCCCGGAGGGCGCTGAGCCGTGTCGGCGAGGCGGACCGCCCTTCGACAAGCTCAGGGACCGCCGCCCATGAGGAACACCCGCTGGCTGAGCGTAGTCGAAGCCACGCGGGTGGCGCAGGGTGTGGAGTGGGATGAGGGGCGGGCCGAGGCGGACAGCCGAGACCGCAGGGGCCCGACCCGAAGGCGGGCTGAGCGGTGTCGAAGTCCGCCGAAGGGGCACGCCCAAAAAATTAATAATGGTCATGGCGATATTTCCTCTGGGCGTTTTTCGCTACCTTTGACAGGTCCTTTCTAAACCCGAGGATTGGCACTGCTATGGCATTTCAACTTCCTTCTAAAATCGTGGTCCTGGGCTCGGGCGTGATGGGCGCCCAGATAGCCCTGCACTTTGCCAACGCCGGCTTCGAAGTCCGGCTGCTGGACATCGTCCCCCGAGAGCTGACCGAGTCGGAAAAAGCCCAGGGGCTGTCGTTGGACGACCCCAAAGTGAGAAACCGCATCGTCGAACAGAATTTTAAGCGGGCCCTCAAATTGAAGCCCTCGCCTACTTTCGACGATAAGGCGGCTCAGCGGGTGAAACTGGGAAATTTTGAGGACGACTGGCACCACATCAAAGACGCCGACTGGATTCTCGAAGCGATTATCGAAGACCTCGACATCAAACGGCGCCTCTTCCAGCGCATCGCCGCCGACAAGCGCCCCGAAGCGCTGGTGTCCACCAACACCTCGGGTATTCCCATCCACCTGCTGGCCGAAGGCATGCCCGACGATTTCGCCCGTCGCTTCATCGGGACGCACTTTTTCAACCCGCCGCGCTATCTGCGCCTGCTGGAGATTATCCCTTCGCCGCACACCGACCCCGAAACCATCGAATGGGTGTCTCACTTCGGGCGGGTCTATCTGGGCAAAGAAGTTATCCTGTGTAAGGACACCCCCGCTTTTATCGCCAACCGCACCGGCATCTATGCGCTGGGGCTGACCTTCCGCCTGATGGAAGAGATGAACCTGACCATCGAGGAAATCGACGCCCTGACCGGACCGGTAATGGGGCGCCCCAAGAGCGCCACCTTCCGCACGGCCGACATCGTGGGCATCGACACGCTGGTGCGGGTGATGGACGACCTCTATAAACGCCTGCCCGATGATGAAGAACGGGATGTCTTCAAAGTGCCCGACTTTATCCGCCGTATGGTGGACGAAGGCAAGCTCGGCGCCAAAAGCGGAGAAGGTTTTTATAAGAAAGTCAAGGAAGGCGGGAAAAAGGAAATCCTCGTTTACGACCCGGCTTCCGGCGATTACCGCCCCCGCCGAAAGCCCCGCTTCCCCGAAATTGAGGCGGTGAAAGGACGGTTCTCCGCTCTTCCCGAGCGCCTGCGGGCGCTGGTGCTGGAAAGTCAGGGCAAAGGTGCGGAGTTTTTGCGGACGTTTTTCCTGCGGTTCTTCCGCTACCTGACCCGCCGCATTCCGGAAATCACCGACGTGTTTTATCGGATTGATCTGGGGCTGGAAACCGGTTTCGCATGGGAGCAAGGCCCGTTCCGCCTCTGGCAGGGAATGGGGACTGCCCCCATCAAGGCGGCTATGGACGCGGCCAACCTCTCCCCCAAAGCGTGGGTGGACGAGATGCTCTCCGCCGAGAAAGACTTTTATCGGGTGCAGGACGGCGCGCTTTTCTATTACGACATCGCCACCGGCGACCATGCACCGGTGGAAGAATGGAAAAACACCATTCGGTTCCATCTGTTGCATAACGAACGCACCATCCGGGCCGGTCAGGACGCCCATATCCTCGACCTGGGCGACGACGTGGTGGGCGTAGAGCTGCATAGCTACCGGAACGCCATCGGCGGCGAGATCCTGATAGCTATTCAGAAAGCCATCGACATCGCCGAGAAAGATTATGCCGGCGTGGTGATCGGCACCGACGCCGACAATTTCTCGGTGGGGGCCAATGTGGGACTGATCTTTATGATGGCGGCCGAACAGGAATGGGACGAGCTCGACATGGCCGTGCGACAGTTTCAGCAGACCACCATGCGCATCAAAACCAGTAAGGTGCCGGTGGTGGTGGCCCCGCGGGGTATGACGCTGGGCGGCGGTGCCGAGATCACCATGCACTCCGACATGGCGGTCGCAGCAGCGGAACTTTACATGGGGCTGGTCGAGTTGGGCGCCGGCCTCATCCCCGCAGGCGGCGGCACCAAAGAAATGACCCTGCGGGCCTCCGACAATTATTATGAAGGGGACCCCGAATACCCCAACTTCCAGAACTTTGTCCTCTCCATCGCCCAAGCAAAGGTGTCGCGCTCGGCCCGGGAAGCCTATCAGTTTTATCTGTTGCGCCGCGGGCAAGACCGCTACGTGATGAACACCGGCCTGCAACTTCGGCGTGCCAAAGAATGGGTCTTGAACCTTTATCACGACGGTTACGTGCCGCCCGCCCCCCGCACCGACATCAAAGTGCTGGGTGAAAACGCCGAAGCCGCCATTATCGCCGCCGCACAAAACCTCTACGAAGGCGGCTGGATCACCGAGTATGATAAGTTTCTGGTCAAAAAGCTGGTGTATGTGATGACGGGCGGCGGGCTTTCCGGACCGGCACGGGTCAGTGAACAATACTTGCTCGACCTCGAGCGGGAGGTGTTCCTGTCGCTGTGCGGCCAACAAAAAACCCTCGAACGCCTCCAGAGCATCCTGACCACCGGCAAACCCCTTCGGAATTAAACAGCATCACTCCATGCAAGAAGCATATATCATCGACGGGCTGCGGACGCCCATCGGAAAGGCCATCAAGGGAAGCCTTCGCTGGTATCGGTCCGACGACTTCGCCGCCGAAGTCATCCGGGCCTTGCTGGCCAAGTATCCGCAAATCGACCCCGCCCGCATCGACGACGTCATCGTGGGTAATGCCGTTCCCGAAGCCGAACAGGGCTTGCAAATGGCCCGATGGATCGTGTTGCGGGCCGGCCTGCCCATCGACGTTCCGGGTATGATCGTCAACCGCTATTGCGGTTCGGGCCTGGAAACCATCGCCATTGCCACGGCCAAAATACGGGCGGGCATGGCCGACATCATCATCGCCGGCGGCACCGAGACCATGTCCTTCTTCCCCATTACCGGCTTTCGCTTTGCTCCCAATCCCACGCTCACCCGCCAACGGGAAGATTATTTCGTCAGCATGGGCATCACCGCCGAGGCCGTGGCCCAAAAATATCATATCACCCGCGAAGAATGCGACGAATATGCCTACCAGTCGCATATGCGGGCGATTCGGGCCATTGACTCGGGTCGCTTCGCCCCCGAAATCCACCCGCTGGACGTGAAATATACCACCGTTGTCAATGGTGAGAAAACCACGCAATCATTCACGCTCTCGGTGGATGAAGGGCCCCGGCGGGATACTTCACTGGAACGGCTGGCCCGGCTGCGGCCGGCGTTCGCCCGCAAGGGCATCGTAACCGCGGGAAACGCCTCGCAAATGTCTGACGGGGCGGCATTCGTCATCGTCATGTCGGAAAAAGCCGCCAGGGAACTGGAGCTCGAACCGATGGGGCGCCTGGTCACCAGTGCGGCCGCCGGCGTGGATCCCAAATACATGGGCATCGGACCCATCGCCGCCGTGCCGCGGGCGCTCAAACAAGCCGGCATGTCGCTGGGCGACATCGGCGCCATCGAACTCAACGAAGCCTTTGCCACCCAGACGCTGGCTGTGATCAAGGAGCTTGGCTTCGACCGGGAAATCACCAACCCCAACGGCGGGGCCATTGCCCTCGGGCACCCACTCGGTGCCACCGGCGCCCGCCTGACCCTCACGCTGCTTCACGAACTGAAGCTCCGGAACAAGTCTTACGGACTGGCCACCGCATGCATCGGAGGCGGTCAGGGCATTGCCGGCATTATCGAACGCTTTTAGATTGTTCTAAAAAACGGCCTTTTTAAGATGATTGACAGAACTTTGACCCGAATTTCTTAAAAGAAAACCCCATGGCTGCAAAAAATTATGACGTCCTTTTTTTGGGCGGAGGCACAGCCGGCATCAGCGGCGCTGCCTTCTTGCTGCGACAAACAAAGAAATATTCGATCGGCATCATCGAACCTTCCGAATGGCATTATTACCAACCTGCATGGACGCTGGTGGGCGGCGGCATCTATGACATCGAAAAAACCCGGCGGCCGGAGAAAGATTACATTCCCGCCGGCGCCGATTGGATCAAGGCGCGGGCAAAGGAGATACGCCCCGATGACAACATCGTGGTGCTGGATAATGGCGAAGAAGTGGGATATAAGGTGCTGGTGGTCACCCTCGGGGTCACCTACCTGTGGGATGAAGTCCCCGGCATGCGCGAAGCCCTCGACACGCCCTATGCAAGCACCAACTACCTGTATGACTATGCCCCCAAAACGTGGGAGCTGCTGAAAAACTTCAAAGGCGGAAAAGCTTTATTTACTGTTCCGCATACGCCCTATAAGTGTGGTGCCGCCCCCCAAAAAATCATGTATCTGGCGGACGAAATTTTTCGGAAAAACGGCGTCCGTGACAAGTCGGAAATTCACCTCTACTCGCCCGGCTCGGTGTTTTTTGGCGTGCCGGGGTTTGGCGAAACCATTGCGCGCATTGCGCAGGAAAAAGACGTCGAAGGGCATTTTTTCCATAAACTCGTCGAAGTCAAACCGCAAGAACGGGTCGCCGTTTTTGAAAACACCCAGAACGGCGACCGAGTAGAGGAGCAATATGACTTTATCCATCTCGTACCGCCGCAAGGGCCGCCTGCCGTAGTAAAAGACAATGCTGCCCTGACGGAAGGTGCCGAGCAACCGGGCTTCCTGAATGTGGACCGCCACACCTTGCAACACAAAAAGTATCCCAATATCTTCGGCATTGGAGATGCCTGCGGCGTGCCCTTCGCCAAAGCCGGTGCGGCCATTCGCAAGCAAGTGGGCAATGTCATTCCCAATGTGCTGGAGTTCCTTGCCGGCAAAGCACCTTCCAACCGCTATAATGGATATTCAGGCTGTCCGTTCGTGGTGGGATATGGCAAGCTGGTGATGGCCGAGTTCCTATATGACAACGTGCCCGCGCCCTCGTTTCCCAAATGGCTGATTGACACGACGAAGCCTTCCTATTTAATGTGGTTGATGAAGGTCTATTTCCTGCCCTGGATGTATTGGAACCGGATGCTCTACGGGCGGATGATCGATAAGTAAGTCCGCTTCGTTGGAAGCCCACTCCGGGGCGCGTCTGGAAGGTCGTCAGCCGATAAGGCAGGGCGGGGGGAGGGGTATGATTTTTGCAAGGGGGGAAGGAACAGCAAAATACCGAGTCTTATGGAGCCTGCCATGCCGGTGGACATCCGGGCCATCAATGAAGAAATTCAGCGTGAAAGCGCCTTTATCACCCTCATCCGAAACGAAGTCGGCCGGATCATCGTCGGGCAGCACTATCTGCTGGACCGCCTGCTGATCGCCCTGGTGAGCAACGGCCATATTCTGGTGGAGGGCGTGCCGGGGCTGGCCAAAACGTTGGCCATCAAGTCGCTGTCCGAAGCCATTCAAGCCCGTTTCAGCCGCATTCAGTTTACGCCCGACCTGTTGCCCGCCGACATTATCGGCACCGTGATTTACGACTTCCAGAGCCAGAAATTCGTAGTGAAGAAGGGACCCATCTTTGCCAATCTCGTGCTGGCCGATGAGATCAACCGCGCCCCCGCCAAGGTGCAAAGCGCCCTGCTGGAAGCCATGCAGGAGCGGCAGGTGACTATCGGCGACGAGACCTTCGCCCTGCCCAACCCCTTTATGGTGATGGCCACCCAGAACCCCATCGAACAGGAAGGCACCTATCCCCTGCCCGAAGCGCAGGTCGATCGTTTTATGCTGAAAGTGGTGATCACCTATCCGGAAAAAGAGGAAGAACGGCGGATTATCCGGCAGAACGTCAATCATAAACCCGACCCCATTCGGCCGGTGGCCACCACCGACGACGTCTTGCGGGCCCAGGCGGTGGTGCCGAAGGTCTATCTGGATGAAAAGATGGAAACCTACATCCTCAATATCGTGGATGCCACGCGCTCGCCCGAACAATACGGCCTGGAAAGCCTCAAGCCGTATATTGCTTACGGGGCCTCGCCGCGGGCCAGCATCAACCTTGCGCTGGGGGCGCGAGCCCACGCTTTCATCAAACAGCGCGGGTTCGTGATTCCCGAGGACGTGCGGGCGTTGGCCTATGATGTGTTGCGCCATCGCATCGGACTGACCTACGAGGCCGAAGCCGACGAGGTGACCACCGAACAAATTATCGCCGAAATCCTCAATAAAGTCGAAATTCCGTAGGCCCCATGGCCGACCCCAAGGAGCTTATCCGCAAGGTCCGGCGCATCGAAATCCGGGCGCGGGGCCTGACCAATCACCTGTTTGCCGGCGAGTATCACAGCGCCTTCAAAGGGCGGGGCATCTCGTTCAGTGAGGTGCGGGAATACGTCCCCGGCGACGACGTCCGCCTGATCGACTGGAAAGTCACCGCGCGCTTCCGGCGCCCTTTTGTGAAGGTCTTTGAAGAAGAACGGGAGCTGAATGTGATGCTCCTGCTGGATGTGAGCAGTTCGTTCCGATTTGGGACGCGAAACGCCCTGAAAGCCGATCGGGCCGCCGAAATCGCCGCCGTGTTGGCCTTCTCCGCATTAGCCAACAACGACAAAGTCGGGGCGGTGTTTTTTTCCGACCAGGTGGAACATTTTGTCCCTTTGCGAAAGGGCCGCAGCCACGTGCTCCGCATCATTCGGGATATTCTGGCCCATCAACCCGCCCATCACAACACCTCGTTGAAGGTGCCGTTTGAGTTTGTGCAAAAAGTGCTGAAACGGCGCTCCATCATTTTCTGTTTGTCCGATTTTTTGACGGAAGATTACGAGCGTCCCTTGCGCATCCTGGCTCGCAATCACGACGTGGTGGGTATCCAGATTTACGACCCGTTGGAAGAGCGCCTGCCGAATGCGGGCGTGGTCCATGCCTATGACGCCGAACAGGGGGCGTATCGATGGGTCAACACCGCGCGGGCGGACGTCCGCAAGGCGTTTTCGCGGCATTTTCAGCGTTATACGGAATATTTCCAGACGGCTTTCATGCGAAGCGGCGCGGATACGCTCCGGCTGCGCACCGATCGGCCCTACGTGAACACCTTGCTCCACTTTTTCAAACGTCGAGAACTGCGGGCATGAAGCACGGACTGTCGATCATCCTCTGGCTGACCGTCGGCATGGCCTGGGGACAGGTGCAGGTTGAGCGGTCGTGGCTGGATTCGGACACGATGATGCTGGGCATGCCCAACGCGTGGCACGTGCATGTGATGGTGCCGGCGGGTGCGGTGCTGGATGTGGTGCCTTCCGATACCATGCAAGGGCTGGAATGGTGGGGCCCGCCGGTGGTGGACACCGATTCGGTGGCCGGCGGACGCCTCCGGCTGCACGTGCGCATCCCGTTCAGCGGGTTCGACTCGGGGCGGTTCCGGCCGGCCGTCACATGGCAGGTGCAAGATACGGCGGGCTCTCAATCGCTGAACGTGCCCACGCCCGCCGTTTATATCTACTGGCCGAAGATAGACACCACCGAAGGCCTGCGTCCCATTCGGCCGGTGCTCTCGCCGCCGCCTTTGCCGGGACGGCCCGAATGGCAGGCGGCACAGCGATGGTGGTGGCTGCTCGTGCTGATAGCCATCGGACTTGGCGGCCTGATTTTTTGGTGGTTTTGGCGGCGGCGCCGTCAGGAAACAGCATTGGAGAAAAAACTCTCGCCCTACGAATATGCCCGCTATCGACTGGACAAACTGGCGGCCGAAAAAGCATGGCAGCGCAGCAAAATACCTTATTATTACACGGAATTAAGCCACATCGTGCGCAAGTTTCTCGAAGATGAGCACCACATCCCCGCGCTGGAATGGCCTTCTTCTAAGCTGGTCGAGCATCTGGCGCGGCACCATGTCTCCGGAGACCTCGACACCCTTCGTCGCTTTCTTGAACTGACCGACTACGTCAAATTCGCCCGCTACCAGCCCGCCGAACGGGAACATGACACCGTGATGCAGTGGGCGAGGGAAATCGTGGAGTCTTACCATAAAAAAGACGAAATGACGGCGGCGGAAGTAAATGAGAACACCCGCCGAGAGTCGTCATAAGCACGCCTGTTTCGGGTTCGGAGCGTGGCGTGTCGGGGATAATGTCGTTCCGGGAGAAGCCGCTCCCCCCGGTTTCATCCGGCGAACGCATGCCACCCACAAATTCGTTTTCGTATTTTGGCCCTCCCAAAAGAAATGTGTGATGCGTCATTCTCATGTGAAGTTTTTTTCCACGCTGTGGCTCGTGGGCGGGATATTGTTCTCCGGGAGTCGTCCGGCGGCGGCTCAACGCCCCGCCGGCTGGTGCGGTCAGGAAATCATGACGCAGCAGTTGCTGCAAGCCCATCCCGATGCGATTGCACGCACCCGTGAGCTGGCCCGCCAACTGCCGCAGGCGCCGCAACCCGAGGGAAGTGTGCGGATCATTCCGGTAGTGGTCCACGTGCTCCATCAAGACGGCAATGAAAATATTTCCGATCAGGTGATTCAGCAGGGCATTGCCAAGCTCAATGAAGATTTTCGGGCCCTCAACAGCGATACGGCTCAGGTGCGGAGTCTGTTCAAGCCGTTGATCGCCGACATGAATTTTGAGTTCCGGCTGGCCAAAATCGACCCCGACGGATATTGCACCAACGGCATTGTGCGACACTATACCGGGGCCACCGATGCCGGCGGCGACAATGCCATTAAAGCTTTTTATTGGCCCACCAATCGCTACCTGAATATTTATGTGGTGAAGAAAATTCAGAACAGCCAGTCAGGGACGATCCTGGGCTATGCCTATTTGCCGCACATGGCTGCCAACCAGAAGCGGGACGGTGTGGTGGTTGTCTATTATGAAATGGACAACCAGAACCGGACCCTCACGCATGAGGTGGGGCATTATCTGGGGCTGTGGCACACTTTTCAGGGCGGATGCTCGGCCACCAACGACGGCATCGATGATACACCGCCGACTCAGGGCAGCAATTTCGGCTCGGGATGTAATCCTTCTCAAAACACCTGTTCCATCGACAGCCCGGACCTTCCCGACCAGTGGGAAAACTATATGGACTATTCCGACTGTCCGCGGATGTTTACGCTGGGGCAAAAACAGCGCGTGGACATGATGTTCTCCAACTACCGGACGTATCTCTCGTCCACCGCCAACTTGCAGGCTACGGGCGTGTATGACAACAACTATACCTGCAAACCCTGGGCCGACTTTGAGGTGTCGAAGCCGGTGGTGTGTGCGGGCGAGCAGGTGCAGCTGCTCAATACTTCCCGTTATAAAGGCAGCGTTTCTTTTTCATGGGATTTGCCGGGGGCCACGCCCTCCTCTTCGACGGCCGCTTCGCCTACGGTGACGTATAGCGCGGCCGGCGTCTATTCGGTCTCGTTAACGGTCACGCAAGGGTCGGAGTCCAAAACGAAAACAGATGCCAAAGCCGTGACCGTCCTGCCCGGCAGCTCTTTGATCAACCATCAGGCATGGATCGACCCCATCGGCAACACCATGGCCGACTGGCAACTGCCGGTGAACGAAATGGGACACGCCTGGGAAGTGACAAATCGGGCGGCGTTCAGTTCACCTTATTCTCTCTATTTCAACAATTACCAGAAGGGCGAGAAAGGCGAGCAGGTTTCTTTTTATCTGCCGCCGGTCGATATCACCCGTCTGGACGAGAAAATCCTGCGCTTCAAGTATGCCTATGCCCAGTATGATGGGAAAGATAAGGACATGTTGGTGGTGTTCGGCAGCAAAGATTGCGGGAAGACGTGGGCACCGTTGTGGTATCGGGAAGGCTCCCAGTTGGCGACGGTCCCGGGGCTGGTCTTACAGAGCTTCAAGCCGACGTCCGCTTCGCAATGGGATTCGGTGGAAATCAATCTGGCGGCCCGCTATCCCAACGAGCAACACGTGCTCATCCGCTTTGAGTTCCGCAGCGGCAAGCAGAACAACATCTATGTCGATGATATTCAGTTCGGACGCAACCTCACCGGCATAGGCGATGGGTTTGGAGCTTACGCTCCTGCTGTGATGGTTACGAGCGAAAAGATTTATGCGGTAGGCTATCGTCGGCCGCCCGTCATCGAGCTGATCCATGCCGACGGTCGATTGGCGGCCCGGCGGCAGACCTTCTCGATGGACCTGCGGGGCCGGCCGGCTGGTGCCTATTGGGTGCGCGTCATCGGCACCGATGGGACGGTCCGGACCAAGCGGGTCCTTATCCGTTAATGCGGCGATTTCCAGGCCACCACTTTCAGCTCGACGGCGATGGGCGTGGGTAAAGCGCCTACCTCCACCGTGGTGCGGCTGGGCTGGATACGTCCGAAATATTCGGCGTAAATGCGATTGAAGCGCGGAAAGTCGGCTTTCATATTGGTCAAGAACACCATCACATCCACCACGTCTTCCATCGCATAGCCTGCGGCGTCGAGGATATGTTGCAGGTTCTCGAATACGGCCCGGGTTTGCACTTCGATGTCGTAGGCCTTAACGTTGCCTTCCCGGTCAAAGGTCACGCCCGGAATGCCGGCGTGCCCTTTGCGCCGCGGTCCGATGCCGGAGATAAATAAGAAAGGCCCTACCTGCGTGGCATGTGGATAGGCGCCCACCGGCTCGGCCGCAGCTTCGGAGATAATGCGGCGGCGTTGGGGTTTCATCGGAAAAGTATTTTTTGGATGACACAAAAATGCATCGTTGAGACCATCGGGGAATCCCACAGTGATATGTCGGCTGCGAATCAATAAAGAATCCTTCCCATAAGCCGCAGTTGGATTGAAGCGTTATATTTGACACACCTAAATTCAGGTTTATGCGTATGATGCGACGAGCATGGCTGATCGTGCTGGGCATGGTCTTATTGCCTTTTTCAGGAAAAGCGCAGCAACCATGGTGCGCCCAAGAAGAGATGACGCACCGGCTGCTGGAAAAAGACCCGCAGGTGGTGGCCCGCGTGCAGGCACGGGCGGCGGCCCAACAGAATGCGGCGCCCATGCCCGAGGGCGGCGTGCGCATCATTCCGGTGGTGGTGCATATTGTGCATCAAAACGGAGCGGAAAATATTTCCGACACGTATGTGCATCAGGCGATCGAGCGCCTCAATAAGGACTTTCGAGCGATGAACAGCGACACCTCGATGGTGCGCAGTATGTTCAAGCCCTTGATTGCGGATATGAACTTCGAGTTTCGTCTGGCGGGCATCGACCCGGCGGGCAATTGCACCAACGGCATTGTACGCGAGTATAATCCCGCCACCGATCAGGGCGCGGACGCAGCTATCAAGACCAATTACTGGCCCACCAACAAATACCTCAACATTTATGTGGTGAAAAGAATAGGCAATTCCAGCAGCGGTGGAATTATCTTGGGCTATGCTTATTTGCCTTTCATGGCGGCCGGCGAGCCACATGACGGCATAGTGATTTTGGCCAGTGAGATGAACAGCTTCTCGCGCACATTGACCCATGAGGTGGGGCATTATCTGGGCTTGCTCCACACGTTTCAGTCCGGCTGCACTTCGAGCGGTGACGGCGTGGATGATACTCCACCGGTGGCCAATCCTAATTTCGGATGCCCGTGGTCGGTGAACTCCTGTCATACCGACAGCCCTGATTTGAAAGACCAGATCGAGAACTACATGGACTACTCTTCCTGTCAGGCCATGTTTACGCACGGACAAAAACAACGGGTGGACTATTATCACCAGATTTATCGGACAGTCTTAACGTCGGCCGCCAACCTCCAAGCCACCGGCGTGGTGGGCACCTATAGCTGCAAGCCCCTGCCGCAGTTTGAAGTGTCGGAACCGGCGGTGTGTACGCAGACGCCGCTGACGATTACCAACACTTCCCAATATCAGGGCAACGTGTCGTTTTCGTGGGATTTCCCCGGCGCCACACCTTCAACGTCCACCGACGAGGCCCCCACCGTGACCTATGCCAACCCGGGAGTGTATCCCATTTCTTTAACCGTTTCTCAAAACGGATATTCCCGAACATATACCCGCCAACAAGCGGTGGTGGTGTATCCCTCCACGCCGCTGATCAATCATCAGGCATGGCTGGAACCCGTCACGCCGAACATCGCCGATTGGATGACCCCGCCCAATCCGGCCGGCAGGAAATGGAAGGTCGTTTCATCGGCCGCTTACAGCCCGCCCTATTCACTGATGGTGGAGAATTATCAGAAAAACAATGCCGGCGAGGAACTGAGCTACGTGCTCCCACCGGTGGACATGCGTCTTCTGGACGAAAAAACGCTCCGGTTTAAGTATGCCCATGCTCGCTATGACGGACGGGGGCAAGACCTGCTGGCGGTGTTTGTCAGCACCGATTGCGGGAAGACGTGGCGCCCGAAATGGTTTGCCAGCGGCAGTCAGTTGGCCACGATACAGGGGTTGTATTTACGTTCCTTCGTGCCTTCGAGTCTTTCCGACTGGGATTCGGTGACTGTCGATCTCAGCGCTTACGGCAACGAGCCGAATGTGCTTATCCGCTTTTTATTCCGCAGCGGTGGTCAGAACAACATTTACCTTGATGACATTCAACTGGGACGCAACCTGACGGGGCTGGGGCCGGATGCCTCGCAGCCGTCGCAGGTGGTGATTACTTCCGATGCCGTTCGGGTGATGGGCCGGCGGCTGCCGGTGATTGAGCTGCTTCATGCCGACGGGCGCCTGGTCAAACGCCGCCGCGGACGTTCGTTACCGCTGAATGGATTGCCGCCGGGGGCCTATCTGGTGCGGGTCAGCGACGGCGTCTCCGCCCGGGTGTGGCCTGTGCATGTGAAATAGGAAACCGGCCGGATCGGCATATAAAGATAGCACGCATCAAAATATAGGAGCGGTCTAACCTGTCCTTCACACAGCATATCTGATTGATATCGCTTTATTTTGTCCCATCTTATCCGTATTGAAGAAGATTATGCACAACAATGACGACGGCCGGAAAGGCTTTGAAACCCGCATGATTCATGCGGGGATGTATGACGACCGGTTTGGCAGTGCGGTGGTTCCCATTTATCAGACTTCCACGTTTCGCTTTCGGTCGGTGGCGGAAGGTGCGGCGCTGTTTGCCGGAAAAGGAGAAGGATACATTTACACTCGGCTGGGGAATCCCACCATTGAGGCCCTTGAAGCAAAATTAGCGGCGCTGGAATCGGGCCGCCATGCTATTGTGGCGGCCTCCGGCATGGGTGCCGTAAACGGGGTGTTCGCCACCTTTCTGACGCAGGGCGACCATATGATCGGCAGCCGGTCGGTATATGGCCCCACCCGCCTGCTGATTGAGCAGCTCTACTCCCGATGGGGCGTAGAATATGACTTTATCGACACCACCGACGCCGCCAACGTGGCCGCCCACATGCGGCCCAATACGCGGCTGGTGTTTGTGGAGACGCCCGCCAACCCTACCATGGAAGTGTCGGACATTGCAGCCATCGCAGAAATCGCCCACCAACACGGCGCGCTGTTGGTGGTGGACAACACCTTTTGCACGCCCTACTTGCAGCGTCCGCTCACACTGGGCGCCGACATCGTGGTGCATTCCATGACCAAGGCTATCAACGGTCATGCCGACGTGATCGCCGGCGCCATCATCACCGCCGATGAGGCGCTTCATCAGCAGTTGCGCGGCGTAGCCAAGCTGTTGGGCCCCTCGATGGACCCGCATGCGGCTTTTCTGGTGGATCGAGGCTTGAAAACTCTCTCACTTCGGGTGGAACGCGCACAGGAAAATGCCCAGCGGGTGGCCGAATTTCTGGAAAGTCATCCAAAAGTGGCGTGGGTTCGTTATCCCGGCCTGGCGTCTTTCCCTTATTACGAACTGGTCAAACGTCAGATGAAGGGCCCCGGCATGCTCATGAGCTTCGGCCTGAAAGGCGGCTATGACGCGGCCGTGACGATGCTGAATCACGTGCGGCTGGCGATGCTGGCGGTCTCGCTGGGCGGCGTGGAAACGCTCATCCAGCACCCGGCCTCGATGACCCACGTGGGGCTTCCCAAAGCCGAACGGGAAGAAGCCGGCATCACCGACGACCTGATCCGACTGTCGGTGGGTGTGGAGAATGTGGATGATTTGATAGCCGACTTTTCTCAGGCGCTCGATCGGGTCGGGAAATGACCAGTAAAGGATACATTTGCCCTCCTGATTCAGGCGGATGATTCGATTGAGTGTGAATCTCAACAAGGTGGCCCTCCTTCGGAACTCGCGCGGCGGTGATGTGCCGGATGTCATCCGGATGGCGGTGGATTGCGAGCGCTTCGGCGCCGACGGCATCACCGTGCATCCCCGGCCCGACGAGCGTCACATCCGTTATGCCGACGTGCACGCCTTGAAGGCCGTAGTAACCACCGAACTCAACGTGGAAGGCTTTCCTTCCGAGCGGTTCTTGCAGCTGGTGGAGGCGGTGAAGCCCGATCAGGTGACGCTGGTGCCCGACCCACCCGATGCCCTGACTTCCGACCATGGATGGGACACCCGCCGACAGGCCGACTTTTTGCGCGGGGTCATCCAGCGCCTGAAAGCCCTGCCCACGCGGGTCTCGGTCTTTATTGACCCGGTGCCCGAGATGGCCGAAGCAGCCGCCGCACTCGGTGCCGACCGGGTCGAACTCTTTACGGGGCCCTATGCCCATCAATATGAAAAAGATCCCGCACAAGCGCTGGCGCCTTACGTCGAGACCGCAAAAGCAGCCCGGCATGTCGGGCTGGGCATCAACGCCGGGCACGACCTCAACCTCGACAACCTGCAATATCTGGCCGAGCACCTTCCCGGCCTGGCGGAAGTGTCGATCGGACACGCCCTCATCGCCGACGCCCTCTATTTTGGAATGGAGAATGTGATTCAGATGTATCTCTATAAAATCCGCAAAGCCGACGAATCCGATGATTGAACCTTTGATTTACGAAAAGTCCCGTCCGGGACGGCGGGCGTTTTCCCTGCCGGCGCTGGAAGTCCCTTTCAACGAGGATGAGTTGGGCGAATTTCGCCGCACCCACGACGTGCCGCTGCCGGAGATGCCCGAAAATGAGGTGATGCGCCACTTTGTGCGCCTTTCCCGCCATAACTTCCACGTGGACCTGGGGTTTTATCCGCTGGGCTCCTGCACGATGAAATATAACCCTAAGATCAATGAAGACGTAGCCGCATTGCCGGGCTTCGCCCGCCTGCATCCAATGCAGGAGGCCGAAGAGACCCAGGGTGTGCTGGCGGTGATGTATCATTTGCAGGAGGCGCTGAAAGCCGTCTCGGGCTTCGATGCGGTGTCGTTGCAACCCGCCGCCGGGGCGCACGGCGAACTGGCCGGCATTTTTATCATCCGGAAATATCATCAACAGCAGGGCGGCCTGTCGGAGCGGACGAAAATCCTGATTCCCGACTCGGCCCACGGCACCAATCCGGCCTCGGCCGCATTGGGCGGGTTTAAGGCCGTCAGCATCCGCTCCAACGACAAAGGACAAATCGATATCGACGACCTGCGGGATAAGTTGGGGCCCGACGTGGCCGGCATGATGATTACCAATCCGAACACGCTGGGCATCTTCGAGGAAAACATTCAGGAGATTGCCCGGCTGGTCCATCAGGCGGGCGGCCTCATGTATATGGACGGCGCCAACATGAACGCCCTGATGGGGATTGCCGAGCCGGCGGCTATGGGGTTCGACGTGATGCACTTTAACCTGCACAAGACTTTTTCCACGCCGCACGGGGGCGGTGGTCCGGGGGCGGGGCCCGTGGCCGTG
>JALVCQ010000214.1 GCA_027009805.1 Bacteroidota bacterium | reverse complement strand
ACGTTGATGGGATAGTCATCTTCTCCTTGCTTATAGCGGTCGGCTTCTTTGCCGTAGAGGGCGGTGCGCAGGGCATCGCCCACCTGTGCGGTGTTGATGCCCAGCCGTCCGGCTTTCTCGCGGTCCACGGTAAGGGTCAGCTCCGGCTTATTCTTATCGACGTCCAGCACCAGGTTTTCAATGCCGGGAATATGTGAACGGTTGATGAAGTCCCGCACCGCCAGGGCGGTTTGCAGGAGCTGGTCGTAGTCGTCGCCGACCAGCTCGATGTTGATGGGCAGCCCCATGGGCGGCCGCATCTGGTTTTTATCGACGGTGATCTTGATACCGGCGTAGTGGCCGACGATCTGACGGATGTCGTCGAGGATGGCGGAGGTGTTAATGCCCCATTCATCTTTCTTTTTATGAAAATCAATCACAATTTTGGCCCGATGCGGCGTTTTGCCGGCCATGGGGCCTTTACGCGGGTCGCCTGTGCCGGCGCCCACCTGCTCAATGATCGACGTCACTACCGTGTCGAGGTGACGATCGACGAAGTATTGATGAATCCGCTGATATATTTGGTAGGTAAAAGAATCGGTCACCGTGATGTCGGTGCCTACGGGAAACTCGATATAGACGTATATCTGGTCGGGATGGGTGCGCGGAAAAAATGACACCGGCGGCGGAAAGGCTTTCAGCAGCGCGGCTGAAATGAAGAGGAGCAACACCGTGCCTCCGAAAAACCAGCGAGGATGCTTGTCTTTGAGGGCAAAGCGGAGGGTAGCCTCATAGTGGCGTTCAATAAAGGGCAGGCCACTACGCAAAAACCATTGAATGGCGGGACGAATCAGGAGATGATAGGCGGCCACCGATAGACCCGTAACCATCGTCAACACGCCGACGGCGGTTGTCAAGCGGCGCAGGAAAAGAGACGAATCGGCCCCGAAAAACATCCATCGTAACGAAAGAATCCCCAGCCCGACAGCAGCCGTTATCCACCACAGGCGAAGGCGCGGGCGATCGGCTTCGTCGGCCTCTTCGTCTTGTGCCAGCCGCATGAAACGCAGGGCAAATACCGGATTGATAATCAGCGCCACGAACAAAGAAGACAATAACACAATAATGAGCGTAATCGGCAGGAACTTCATAAACTCACCGATGATGCCCGGCCACATCGCCAGCGGCAGAAAGGCGGCCAGCGTGGTGGCCGTCGAGGTGATGATGGGCCACGCCACCTCCCCCACGCCGTAGCGGGCGGCTTCAAAGGCACCGTATCCTTCTTCCCGATAGCGATAGATGTTCTCGATGATCACGATGCCGTTGTCCACCAGCATTCCCAGCGCCAGAATCAACGAAAACAGCACCATCATGTTGAGGGTGGCGCCCATAGCGCCCAACACCAGAAAGGAAATCACCATGGAAAGCGGAATAGCCACCCCCACGAACAGCGAGTTGCGGAAGCCCATGAAAAACATCAGTACCAACACCACCAGGATGACGCCGGAGATGATGTTGTTTTCGAGGTCGGCCACCTGCTGGCGGGTCCGGTCCGACATGTCGTTGGTGATGTTGACCCGCAAGCTCGGCGGGAAATATTCTTTTTGGGCGGCTTCGATGATTTCCTTAATTTTATCAGCAGCTATGATCTGGTTGGCG
>JALVCQ010000213.1 GCA_027009805.1 Bacteroidota bacterium | reverse complement strand
TAGACGCCGGCAAACATGCCCATCATGGAGGCGGCACCCATCACGAGGTGAAAGTGGCCTACCACGAAATAAGTATTGTGCAGCGGGATGTCGGTGACGGCGTTACCCAGATAAAGGCCGGTAAGCCCACCGGTGACAAAAAGTGTGAGCATCCCCAGCGCAAACATGATGGGCGTGGAGAACCGAATGTTGGCCCGCCACAGGGTCGTCAGATAGTTGTAGGTTTTAATAGCGGAAGGAACGGCGATGAGCAGCGTGGCCAGCATGAACACCGACCCCAGGAACGGGTTCATCCCGGTGACGAACATGTGGTGGCCCCATACCAGAATGGAGAGAACGGTGATGGCCACCAATGACCCCACCATAAACTTATACCCGAAGATGGGTTTGCGGGCATGGGTGGAGATCACCTCAGAGATGATGCCCAGCGCCGGCATCAGGATCAGATACACTTCCGGATGCCCCAAGAACCACAGCAGGTGTTGCCACAGGATGGGGCTTCCACCGTCGCGGCCCAGCGGCCCGTTGATCCATATTTCATTCAGATAGAAGGAGGTGCCGAGCGAATGATCGAAAAGCAACAAGACGGCGGCGGCCAGCAACACAGGAAAGGTCACCAGGCCTAACACAGCAGTGAGGAAAAGCCCCCAGATGGTCAGGGGCATGCGCCCGAGGGTCATGCCCCTGGTCCGCATATTCAGCACCGTCACCGTATAGTTGAGGCCGCCCATCATCGTGGCCATAATGAAAAACACCATGGCCAGCATCCACAGCATCATCCCCATCCCTGAGCCCGGCATCGCCTGTGGAAGCACGCTCAGGGGCGGGTAAACAGTCCAACCACTGGCGGCGGGCCCTGTGGTCACAAACAGCGAGGCAACCATGATGACGGAGGAAAGAAAGAAGAACCAGTAGGAAAGCATATTGATAAAGGGCGACGCCATATCCCGGGCCCCCACTTGGAGAGGGATCAGGAAGTTGGCAAAGGTGCCTGACAGCGAAGCCGTCAACACCCAGAACACCAGAATGGTCCCGTGAATGGTGACCAGCCCCAGGAAAAAGCCGGGATCCATATTTCCCCCCGAGACCCATTTTCCGAGGATGGGCTCCAGAAAGCTCAGGTCTCCGTTCGGCCAGCCCAGTTTGAGCCGGAACAACACCGACAGAAATCCGCCGATGAGCCCCATCACAATCCCCGTAATCAGGAATTGCTTGCCGATGGTCTTATGGTCCTGGCTGAAGATGTATTTGGTAATAAATGTCTCCTTGTGTGCCATGGCGGTAAGTTTTTATTGAGCAGCAGCGGTTTTCGTGGATTGGAGTTTGTCTTTGACGGTCTGATAAAAGGCCGTTTGTTTGGCCAGCCATGCCCGATATTCAGTTTCGGGCAGGACGTAGATGTTGCGTTGCATGTTAAAGTGTCCGGCCCCGCAAATCTGATTGCAGGCCAGTTCGAAATTGAAATCCGGTTTGCCGCGCATTTTTCGGGCTTCGTCGGTGGTTATCTGAGGTGTGAACATCAGGCTGTTTCGCATGCCGGGCTGGGCATACAGTTGCATGTTGAAGTGGACGAACCAGGCGTCGTGAATGACATCCCGCGAGCGGAGGTGGAACTTGAACTTTTTCCCTTTGGCCAGATACAGCTCATCCACGATGATGTCATCTTGGGCGGCGGGGTCGTCAAAATCGAGTCCCAGCGGATTATTCACCGGATCGATAAGGCGATAGTTAAACTTGCCCAGTTTACCGTCGGGTCCCGGATAGCGGAATTTCCACCCGAATTGATAGGCGAACACCTCCACTTCTTCATCGGCCTTGCCGGGGTCGCCCATAATCCGCTGCCACACCGTCATGCTGTAAATAATCATGATCACCAGTGGAATGGCGGTGGCGGTGGTCCAGAAGACCTCCAACTTGTTGTTGTGGGCGTAATAGTAGGCGCGTTTCCCTTCGCGATGTCGATACCGGAAAAGAAAATAGAAGAGAAAGACGTGAACAATGAAGTAGATGACCAGTGTGGTGTAGATGTTGATTTTCATCAAAAAGTCGATCTCGGCGCCTTCCACCGAGCCGGTGGTGATGCGGAGGTCTTTGGTGTAGTTGACGAGTTGCCAGCCGATGAAGAGGGCCCATGCAATGCCCCAGAGCACCCATAAGTAGGGGCTTGCTTTTTCCCAGTGGAATGTTTTCCCCCGCGAACGATAGGCCCACTCGATGGCCCGCCCCACCAATACCAGAATAATGGTCAACAGGGTGAAGATGATAATCCACTGCAGCGGGCTTAACGACACGTCCACAGCGGGCGCCTCGCCGGACGATGCGGCGGCGCCGCCCGCGGCCGCGGCCGATGAGGCACTTCCTCCCGATTCGATGTAAGCGAGGATGTCGCGAATCTGGTCTTCGTTCAAGGGCTGCGGCGGCATCACCACCTTGTTGAATTTTTCAAACAAGGCCGTGGCCGTCTTATCCCCGGATTTGACAAGCGCCTGCGAGTTTTGAATGAATTTGATCAGCCATTCAGCGTCTCGTCGTTCGGTGACCCCAAGAAGATCCGGGCCCACCAGACGGGCACCCAACTTGTGGCAGGCCGAGCAATTTTGCTTAAACAGCTTCTCGCCCTGCCGGGCATCGGGCGGTGCGCCCCACGAGGACCATGAAAATGATACTGCCAGAACGAACAGCAACACTCGAAGAAAGGATGGGCGTCTCATGCGCGTACGGGTATGGATTGACGCTGCAAATGTATAGGAAACACCATCGATGCCGGAGGAAAAGCGAAACCCTGTCCGGTGGATTCCCACCTCTTCGGAATCTTGCTTATGGCGCGGGTTACGTAGATTTTTTCGTCTTTTGGACCCAGGCGGAATTTAGATTTAGATGTGGTCTAATTTATGCGATGGGCAACACCACCCGGAAGGTGGTGCCTTCTTTTTCATTGCTTTTTAATACAAAAATCTTCCCGTCGTGATGTTGTCGGATGATGCGCTGGGCGAGGGGAAGCCCGAGTCCCATGCCGCGTTTTTTGGTGGTGAATCCGGTTTCGAAGATGCGGTTTTGCTGGCCCGGGGGGATGCCGCTTCCTTCGTCGATGATGTCCACGACGATGTGATCGTTTTCGAGGGCGGTCTGGATGCGGACGGTGCCTTTTCCTTTCATGGCGTCGATGGCGTTCCGAATCAGGTTCTCAAAGGCCCATTCCAGCAACAGGGGCGTGCCCTGAATGGGGGGGAGGTCGTCGGCGTGCGTGACTTCGATCTGGATGGTGGGAAAGCGGTGTTGGAGATATTGGGCCAGGTTGTGCAGGATCTCTGTCAGGTTGAGGGTTGTTTTCTGGGGCGGAGAACCGATCTTGGAGAAGCGTTCACTGATCTTTTGCAGCCGTTCGACGTCTCGGCGCATCTCTTTTTCGATGTCGGCGGGGAGGGGATGGCGGGTTTCTTTCAGATAGTCGAGCCATCCCATCAGGCCCATAATCGGCGTGCCCAGTTGATGTGCGGTTTCTTTAGCCAGCCCCAGCCAGATGCGCTCTTCTTGATGTTGGCGGATGCGCCGGAAGGCGTAGTAGGCCACGCCCGCCAGAAGCATCGCGATGCCGATGATCGCCCAGGGAAAGAGTTCGAGCCATTTTTTGATGCGGGAGTCGCCGTAATAAATAAAATAGCGGTGTCCCTCGCCGTCGTGAAACACGATGGGCGGATATTTATCGGCCATCACATCCAGCATACGATAGAGCGAGACCGAGTCGGGTTTTTTGAGCCCAAGATTTCGATAGTGCGTAATCCGATGGTTTTCATCGACGAGGATAATGGGAATGGTTTCGTTTTTCTTGACGATTTCGATGGCGAGGTCAATCTCTTCATCGCTCTGGAGCTTCTGATAGGCCATGCTCCACAGCTGCATCCATTTACTTTCTTCCACCGTCATCACCTGCGACCATTGGAACGACTGATAGATAAAAAAAGCCAGTGCGAGGATAACCAGCGTGATGAGGGCGAACTTCCATCGGGTGGGGTGCATGGGGGGGTGATTTTTAATCCCATTCCAGCTCGTAGCCCGGGCTGACGGAGGGCTGGTCGGGTTGTATGTTCAGCATTTTTTTAACCTGTCTGGGGGCATATTCGACGCGCATCGAATCGGCCGGCCCATACATATGCAGGTAAAGCACGATGCCGCGCCGTCCCTGTCGGGGGACGTAGCCGTGGCGAAGGTGCGGATATTTCTTTTTGCCGAAAATCAGTTCGTTGAGGTTGAGCTTAACGTAATATTCCACCTGATGGGCAAAGGTATGATAGCCGCGCAGCCACATGCGGAATTCGTTGCTGTTGACCTGCATGCTGGGGATGAAGAGGGTGTCGTCGCGAATCAGAATCCGGTTGCGCAGCTGGTCGAAGTGCATGTTGCGCAGGCGGGAAAGCTTGAGGAAGCCCATCATGGTGGTGATGGTCTGGTAGCGGACGATGGCGCCGCTGTCGATGCGGACGTCCAGCGCGGCCCGAATGCCGGAGGTCACAGCGTTGCCGGCCGAGTCGAAGGGGGTGAAAAGGGTGCCGCGGGTGCTGAGCCGTCCTTTCAGGTTGCGGTAAGAAATGGTCTGCTGGTGGAAGTCTTTGAAAGTGCGAAACAGGGCATGAAGGTCAACGTTGCGCAGGCGTCCTTTCAGAAAAAGCGAGGCGGGGGCGAGGTGAAAGGCGCCTTTTTCAATGAAGAAAGCGCCGTTGAGGGTTTGTCCGCTCAGGCCCCGAAACGTTATTACCGAGTCGGTGATGTCGATGCGTCCGCGGGCCCGTTCAACCGTCAGCGGCGGCCATATCAGCCGATCGATGTTGGCGGTGATGGTTGCGGCCGCCGTTGGAGAGGCTTTTGAAGCGGCGGAATCGTCGGGCGCGAGGCGGCCGGCCCATGCCAGGATTTGCTGCAACTCTTCCCAATGAAGCCGGGGGCCCGTGAGTTCAATATTCCATTGGTGGGGTGCGGCGGCGGTGCCTTGAATGCTTAGTTCCGTGTGGGCCGTCAGCAGCCGGGTGGGGCGGATGGTGATGCGCGAGCCTTTTCCTTCGATGTTGAGGTGGTGGATGGTCAACTGAAAAGAGTCGCTTTCCTGGACGGCGATCTGTTCGGCGCGCAGCCCTCCTTCGATGTTCCATGGCGAGGGGCGGCGGTTTTCCCGATAGTGAATGGTGAGTTGGGAGGCCACATCGCCGCGGGCGTTGACCTGCGGCTGCCAGAGGGGAAGCCACTTTTCGAGGGCCCAAGTGTAGCTCAGCCGCCCTTTCCATTCCAGCGGTTTCCAGCGCAAGACCGTGCCGCTCCCCTTAAAGGGCCGGCCGGCCAGCTTCCCATGAGCGCCTGAGAGAATGAGCCTGAGGCGGTCCCAGGGCGCGCGCGCCTTTTTTTCAAACGTGCCTTCCACCGAGAAATCTTGAATATCGACCGAGCCGAGGCGGCCGTCGGTTTTGGCAAGCTGGAAATCGCCGTGGACCGCCGGTGGTCGTTCGGCCGACAGTTTACCCTGCATCACCCCCCGCATCCGGAGGATGCCGTTAAGGGAAAAAAGCCGGCGCAGCGAATCGGTCAACCACGGGTTGAGCAGCGCTTCCGGATGCGGATCGTTCCCTTCCCAGAAAGCCCGAAGGGTAGGCGTGGACGAAGAAAGCGCCTGAATCCCGCCATGCAAACGCCAGTGGAGCGAGCCCAGCCGTCCCGAGGCCTGATGCAGTTGCAACGAATCACCGGGCTCATACCACCGCAACCGGAACGTCATCTCATAGGGGACGTCATGGAGGGCCATGATCCGCCCGATGTCTCCCTGCAAGGCGGTTTTCAGGGCCAGATAGGCGGGAATGCGGTTCAGGCTTATCTGCCCGCGGCGGATGTGGAAATGCCAGCCTTCAGCATCGGAGGCGGGAAAGAGCCCCACCGTGACGTTACGCAGCTCAAACAGCGAAATCTTCAGCGGCGCGGCGGCCTCGGAAGCCGTGTCTTCTTTCCATATCCGGTATTGCCACTTGCCTTGCTCGTCCTGACGGAGGACAAGCCGGGCGTCGTGGATGAAAAGATTCCGAAAATGATACTCCTGTTTGAGCAGGGAGACCAGGTCGATGGAAAAGCCGATCTTTCGGGCACTGAGGAAGGTGTCGGTCGGCCGGTCGGGCACGGCTATCATCACGTCGTGGAAGACCACCGAAAAGTTGGGAAAGTCGGCCAGCAGCGTCGTCGTCACCTTTTTGACGGAAGTCTGCGCCGTGAGATGCTGGTTGAGGGTTTGAATGAGGCGTTGTTGCAGTTGCTCTCGATGCCGGTATAACCATCCGCCGATGCCTGCGACGAAGGCCGCGGCAATGCCCAGCACCCACAGGAAGACCTTCCTTCGGCGCGGCGCAGCAGTCGGCGGGCGGCTCACGGGCGTTCGGGTTTGAAAAATGAGAATACGCTCTGCCCGTATTTCCGCTGTTGCTCAAAATCGGGATGGTCGGAAAAGTCGAGCTTGTGGTAATGTTCTACAATCAGCCGCCCGCCGGGGCTCACCAGTCCACGCCGCAAGATGGCGTCGATGAGGCGCGCATAGGCGGGGTAGTGATAGGGCGGATCCATAAAGACAATGTCGTATTGCTCGGGGGCGTGCCGCACAAACTGCTCGCTGTCGCCGCCCAATACTTCCACGTTGTCGAGGCCTTTCTGGCGGGCGAACCGTATCAGGGCCTGGCGGGCCCGCGGGTGCTTTTCCACCATCGTCACCACCGGCGCCCCCCGGGAGGCAAACTCGAACCCTATCGACCCGCTGCCGGCAAACAAATCCAGCACGGCCACCCGATCCAGGTCATAATAATTCTCGATCACGTCGAACAGCGCCTCCTTGGCCCGATTGGTGGTGGGGCGAATCTTTACGCCCGAAGGCATCGGGATGAAGCTGCCCCGAATGCTTCCCTTTATAATGCGCATAGCAATAACGCTCCGTAAGGACGTAACGCCGAATCCACACCTTGAAGTGCCCCCGCCCACCAATTATCCGATCCGAAAGGCATCACCTCGGCGTAAATGCTTTGCAGGCGCGGGTGGTCGGCTCGGACAGCTTCCGCCGTCAGGTCGCCGCCTGCGTATAGCAGCCCCTTTCCGTCGGGCATGATGTGCCGGGTAAGGGCAAGGTAATATTCGAGGCTGTCGCCGATGTCAAACCGCTGGACGAAAAGCAGCGTTCCCGCTTCGTCGGCAACGGCCAGCCACAGCGTGCCGTCATATTGCACGGCGGCCGTGCCGGCACGGCCGTCCCGACGGATGTGCCATAAAAGCCCCTGAATCAGCGGCGCTGCAAAGGGCACCGGCCGGCCGTCGAACCCGGCCGGCGCATCAAACAAAATGTCGAGGTGAAGGAAAGGATCGTGATAATGCCGAAGCGCCCGCGGGCGCTTTCCGAACACAATGCGCCAATACTGGACGTCCGCCTCGGGATGACGCAACTCGGAAGGACACAGCAGAAACGGCCACCGCTGGTCGGTGATAATCTCAGGCGCCGCGGGCGCTTCGGCCACCCGCCGAGCATGCGCGATCCGATCGCCTTCCGGCGCAATGTCTAAGAAAAACTGCCGATCAGCCGAGATGCGAAACAACGCCGAAGCCACCACACCCGCCGTCTCAATTGAAGGTTACCAGTTGCCCGAGTAGGTGGGCTCCAGCAACGAACCCACCTGAAGCGGACGAGACGGATCCACGGCCACGTGTTCCGGCTCGGAAATCTGAAATACGTTGACCCAAACGCCCCGCACCTTGATTTTATCAGCGGCAATGAGAAAGGTGTCACCGCCCGAGTAGGGCACGTAGGGCAGCGAATCGATGGGAAAGTCCGCAAACAGCGAGTCGCTCACCGCAATCAGCGTCGTATCATAAAAGACAGGTTTTGTGGTGTCATCGGGGTCGCCGATGGTCTTGACCACCACAAAAGAGTCGTGGCGGGCCATGTTCAGCAGGTCGTCCCACCGCCCGGCGAATTTCCCATACAGCGCACGGTAAGCCATCTCCGCATCCCGAGCCTTGCTGAGCCGCTCGATCACCGCCTGCCGCCGAACGGCCTTCTCCTTGGCCTCCTGAATCGGATCCAGAATCGAGCGATACAGCGCATACACCAGAATCAACACCGCAACCACCAGCCCAATCTTGATGAGTCGATACACGTTCATGCCGCAACCATTGTTTTGTGGACAGGCAAACATACAAAACCACCCCGTCCTGTCTTGAAAAGTGGGACTGCTCCCTCGCAGGCTGGGTTCATTTTTTCTTTTTGGGCGTGCCCCTTCGGCGCCCCGGTCGCCCGCGTGCCTTCGACTGCGCTCAGGCAGCGGGCGCAGTCGGGCGCCTTCGGGTCGGGCCCCTCTGGGCTCGGCTGTTCGCCTCGGCCCGCCCACCATCCCACCCCACACCCTGCGCCACCCGCGTGGCTTCGACTCCGCTCAGCCAGCGGGTGTTTCCCACAGGCGGCGGTCCCTGAGCTTGTCGAAGGGCGGGCCGCCTCGCTGGCGCTCGGCGCCCTCCGGGCCCCTCACGCGAATCACCTGCTCCCTGAACATTCCCCTTCCGCTCCCTGAACATTCCCCTTCCGCTCCCTGAGCGGAGTCGAAGGGCGCGGCCCTTTGTAGGGGCGACCGGCCGGTCGCCCCGATTGCAGAGCGCATACGAGCCAAACACCGCTACCTTCTTCGCATGGTGTTTCTTGAGAATCCGTATCAGTGTTTCCCTTATCTCGTCGATCTTTTTCATTTATGGCACCGGATGAATCGCGCTCGCTGCCTTACAAAGATAGCGTTCACGCGAAAAAGCCTTTTCCCCGCACGGCCTAAAAATCCCGCTTCCGGGCAAGCCGGCGGATGAGGGCGGCGGGCAGCAGCAGCCACAGCGTGAGCATGCCGGCGGCGACCAGCACGCCGGTCTGTGTGCCCAGAAATTGCTGGAACACTGCCCCGGTGTAGCCGAGCAGGGCCGAGATGTCCAGCTGAAGCAGCAAGATGACCCGAGACAGGTCGATGGGATTGAGCAAGGTGGCGATCAGGGCGAATTTTTCCAGCGGATAGTCCCGAAACTGCATCAGCAGGATGAGGAATATCCCGTCATAGATCACCGCCAGCAGCAGCCAGATCATCAGCGAAGCGCCAAAGCCTTTGATGCGGTTGTCGGTGATGAGCCCGGTGATCAGCGCAATGCCCGTGAAGATAAAGCCCAGCGCCACGCCCAGCGCCAGCAGCAGGATAAAAGGCCCCTTGTCGGCCTCATACAGGGCGCCGTAGGTCAGAAAAGGAATGCCCAGGCCCACCAGCAGGCTGAACCCCAGCGACACGCCCACGCCCATCCATTGCCCCAGAAAGATCGAACGGCGGGGCATCGGCTGGGCCAGCAGCAGCTCCATAAAATCCCGACTGGTGTAGTAATACATCACGCCGAAGATCGACCCGATGAGCGGCGTGAGGATGAGCACAATCTGGAGAAAGGTTACCAGCGAACGGGAGATGTCGCCGCTTAAAAACAACACCGCATAGCCCACGATGAGGTAAAACAGCAGGTAGGCGATGGTCCATCGGCTGCGGAGCAAGTCGCGGATGACGTAGGCGGCGATGCGGTTCATGCAGGTTGGGTTTGGGCGTGGGATTGTTTCATCAGCTGGGCCACGGCTGCTTCCACCGAGGCCGTTTCCGTGGAGTGGAGCAGGGCCTCAATGGTCCCTTCGAAATAGATGTGGCCTTCCAGCAGGAAGACGATGCGCTGGGCCATGTGTTGGACGAACTCCATCAGATGGCTGGAAAAGATGATGGTCTTGCCTTTGTGGGTTTCTTCTTCCATCAGCTTTTTCAGCTCGATGGTGGCTATCGGGTCGAGGCCGTTGGTGGGCTCGTCGAGGATGAGCAGCGGGACGTCGAACATAAACGCCAGCACGAGGTTGACCTTTTGTTTCATCCCGCCGGAGAGCTCGTTCATCCGTTTTTCAAGAAAATGGTGAACTTCAAATCGTTCGATGAGCGGGTCGGGATGGGCCGGCTGTCGGCGCAGGCGGGGCACCAGCGCGATGAGCTCTTTCACGGTCAGGTTGTGCGGAAAAATGGCAATCTGCGGCATGTAAACCATTTCCTGCCGATAGAGATACTTCCCGATGACGGATTGTCCCTTAAACAACACCTCACCCCGGTCGGGAATGACCATACCCAACAGGGTTTTGATCAGGGTGGTCTTACCGGAGCCGTTGGGGCCCAAGATGGCGGTGCGTTGGCCTTCGAGGATGTCAACCGAGATGCCCCGGAGCACTTCTAATGGGCCAAAGCGCTTGTGGATGTGGTGGAATCGGACCAGTGCCATAAGTTCATCAGTGGGGTGGGGTCGTAAATATCGTCCGGCGTCAACACCGGCGCCACCTTTTCGGCAAAGCTAAGGAGTGTAACGAAGAGACTGCGCAGGAGGATGATGCTCTCATTGACTTCGTGCGCCAGATAGGTAAACAAGTCCACCGGATAGTGGGGCACATCCCCCAGCCCGTCGCGGTTGAGGTCGTAGCCGTTGTATTTGCTCCAGTAGTTTTCTTCAAAGCGGTTGTTGTTGGGACGCCCGAAGTAGGACACCTCGAAGGTGTTGCCCACGAAGTTGTTGTGATGAAAATAGTTGTCGTAGGCACCGCCCATATAGTTAACGGCCCAGCCGTTGAAGTAGAAGTCATTTTCTTCATAACGGATCCTGACCGAGCCCTCATTCTGGACGGCCACCGTGTTGCGGATGAAATGATTGTGCTGGATAACGCCGTCGTAAATTTCTTTTAGCAGAAGGCCGTAGGCGTTGTTGCCCCAGTTGTGGATGAAGGTGTTGCCATACATCTCGATGTTACGGGAAAACATCACAGCCACGCCGGCGCCGTTGTTCTCAAACCGGTTGTTCCGATATACGTCGTGGTTGGAGAACATAAAGTGCAGGCCGTAGCGGAGGTTGCCTTTGCTGACGTTGCGTTCGATGGTGCTGTGCTGGACGAACTCAAAGTAGATGCCGTCGCGCATGCCGGTGACGTAGTTGTCGGCGATCAGGGCGTTTTCGCATTTCCACAGGTGAATGCCGTTGCCCATGGTGGCCTCATCGGTGCCGCTGGTGGAGGAGCGGATCACGCAGTTGCGCACCACACCCGAATCGCTGTTTTCCACCAGAATGCCGAAATAGACGCTGTCGATGTGAAGGTCTTCGAGGTGGTAGTGGGTGCATCGCAGCAGGGTGATGGCGCTGTTTTCTTCTAATTCCGAGAAAGAGACGTTCCGGATGGCGATGCCTTTCAGCGTGAAAGAGTCAGCACTGACCTGAAAGACACCGCCTTTATTTTGCCCGTCGATGATGGCTTCCCGGGGGCCGATGATGGTCAGCGGCTTGCGGATCAGCAAGTCGTGCTCGAAGTAGCGCCCGGCGGCCAGGTAAATGGTATCATGGGCGGCGGCCCGTTCGATGGCTGCGCGAAGGGAAGAGATGGGGCAGGAAGGGCACACCTCCCACGTTTTTCCCGTTGCAGTGCCCGCAATTAGCCATGCCGCACCCAGCCCCGCCAGTGTTCGCAGAAGAGTCAATGCGAATGCATTTGGAGCGTTTTCTTCCGCGCTTTCACCACAGGATGAAGTGCTTCCCAATGATATATTTCGCCGCCTAACTTTTGCTGGAACTTCTGAGCCGTAGCTTCATCGGGGAATGCGGCCAGTTGAGCGCCCATCGGCGATTTGATCTGCGGGCTGATCAGATAAACGGCCGTGCGCGCTGCTATCATCGTGCCCGGATGGCTGTAGTCGGCCACCAGCATGGTGTGGATGTCTTTCATCCCGACCCGATCGTCCTGAAGGAACCAGACCATGCATTCGATGGCATCGAACTTGTAATTCTTCCCTTTCCTGGTCACCAGTTGAGCGGCGAAATGATTGTCGGCAATCGTCATCCGACAAAAGTCACACTGGTCTTTGCCGTAATCGATGGGTTCCACCGTGGGCGCACATGCGCTCACGACGGCTGTCAACAGAAAGATAAGTCCTTTACGAAACATGGGAGCGTAAATCAGGGCCGTTACTTTTTGCGTCCTGCAATGATATAGGCAAGGAAAGAAAGCATAATACCCACGGCCAACAGCACGCCCCCGATGGCCGGGTAGGACCACACTTCAAAGTTGAGAAGCTGTTTATATCCCAACAACGGCGGCACGTAATGAAGCGGATTGCCCTGCTCATCTGTGAGCTGTATGATAGCGTGGGGATCCAGATTGGTTCCATAGTCATATAGCCACAAATAGAAGTCATAGATTCCCAACGCTCCCAGAACTACCATGAGGATGAACCAGAGCAGGTAAAGACGCCGGTTTCCGAGCAGGGCGAAAAGCAGCGCCAGCGCCCCCATGGCGCCTACCACGATGGGAAAGACCTGAAATTCCCACATATCTCCCGGCTTCGGCAGCGGCTTCATCCCCACATAGTGGTTAAGAATGTCGATGTTTTGCAGATCATGCTCTTCCACCCCTTCCAATCCGTCAATGTGGATATACATTCCCAGCGGGTCGGGATACTGGGGGGCAGAAAGGTCGATGCGCCACATGGGGTAGATGAAGAGGCTGAGGGTCAGCAGCCCTGCAGCCGCCATCAAGATTCTTCCGAGCGTTTTCATGGCAGTGAGTTAATTTAGATTTGTGTGGCTGCCTATTTTGACAGCGCTGATAAAAATGGAAAAGGAGGATGGCCCGTCGAGAACCATCCCCCTTTTCCGTTTCCGTTTGACGGGCCTTCTTCTTATTCTTCGATAACCTGCCCGATGGGTTTGTCGTCGAGGGTGATTTTCAGCGGCACGTTGGCCCCTTTGGGCGAGACGCGCACGTAGCCCTGCATTTCCTGGTGCAGCGCCGAGCAGAAGTCCGTGCAGTAGAACGGATACACGCCCGGGGCTTTAGGCTCCCAGACGAACGTTTCCGTCTGGCCGGGCATGATGAGCAGCTCGGAGGTGTTGGCTCCAATCATGGAAATACCGTGCGGCACGTCGAAGTCCTGTTCGAGGTTGGTCACATGGAAATACACCTTGTCGCCCACCTTGATGCCTTCGATGTTGTCCGGCGCAAAGTGCGAACGAATCATGGTCATGTAGATGTGGACTTCGTTGCCCTTGCGGACGATCTTGGTTTCTTTTTCTGCTTTGGTGACATGGGGATGGCCGCTTTCTTCCAGCGGATAAATTTTAGCCATCCGGTCAAGCACTTTGTCGGCTTTGATACCTGCGGCATAGTGCGGTTCACCGAGGGTGGGGAAGTCGAGCAGCAGTTGCATTTTTTCGCCGCTGATGTCAAACAATTGGGCGGATTGACACAATTCGGGGCCCGTGGGCAGGTAGCGGTCTTTGGTGATTTTGTTCATCGCCACCAGATATTTCCCGTAGGGTTTACGCGAATTGCCGCCCGGAATCATCAGGTGACCCACCGAATAATAGACGGGATGGCGGTCCACCACTTCCCACGTGCCCAGTTTCCATTTAACGACTTCCGAGGAAATAAAGAAAGTGGTGTAGGCATATCCTTTGCCGTCAAATTCGGTGTGCAAGGGGCCCAGGCCCGGGTTTTCCACCACACCCGCCAGCGTGGCGTTGTAGTCGAGGATGGGCACGCCATAGGCCTCGCCTGCGAATTTTTTCTCTTCGATGGCTTTCAGCATTTTGCTGAATGAGTGCACCGTCAGTTGGGCGGCCAGTTTACCGCTGCCTACGATGTATTCACCCGATGGGTCCACGTCGCAGCCGTGCGGCGATTTAGGCGTGGGCAGGAAGTAAATGGCGCCTTCCACTTCACGCGGGTCCACCATGGTCACTTCGGTGATCCACTCGGTACGGGCGCTTTGCGTTTTTTCATCGAAGATGTTGTGAGCGGCTTTGACTTTCATTTTCTTCCCGCCGCCGTTTTTGACGTATTCTTCAATTTTTTTCCAGTTGATGGCGGCAATGAAGTCTTTGTCGTTTTGCGAGGCATTCACTTCCAGCAGCGAGTGGGCTTCTTCGGTGTTGTAGCTTGAGAAGAACATCCAGCCGTGGCTTTTGCCGCGCCCCGGGTGAGAGAGGTCATAGTTAAAGCCCGGCATCAGCAGCTGGAAGGCGATGTTCATCCGGCCCGTTTCAGGATCGACCTTGACAAACGTGGTCACGCCTTTGAAATTGCCTTTCAGTTCGTTAATGGGAATATCGCGTTGCGGCACAGGCACGGCAAAGCGGGTGTTGGCCACCACGTATTCGGTGTTTTCAGTGACAAAGGCCGAAGCGTGGTTACCGGCGGAGTTGGGAATTTCGATAATTTCCGCTGTTTCAAAGTAGCGCAGGTCGATGCGGGCAATCCGCGGGGTATTGTTCTCGTTGACAAACACCCACCGACCGTCCAGTTCGCCGTTGGTCTGGGAAATGTCGGGGTGGTGAAGGTCGCCCCACGGAATGAACCCATGGCTGGTCATCAACATGGGTTTGGTCTCTTCATTGAAGCCATAGGCTTTTTCAGCATCCACGGAGAAGACGGGAATGATTTTGAACAACCGCCCCGAAGGAAGCCCATGCACAGCCAGCTGGCCGCTGAACCCGCCCGAAAGGAAGGCGTAGTATTCATCCCATTCGCCCGGCTTGACATACACCCGCTCGGCCACGGAGCTGGTGTTCAGTGCACCTTCCGAGCTTTTTTTCTTTCCAGCCGGCTTCTGGCAACTGGAAACGAAGAGCATTCCCGCCAACGGCAGAAGTGCCCATGCGAACTTCCATTTCATTGTCATGTTTCTCATGGCAGTGGTCATTTTATGTGTTTAGATGGATTGGTTGTGATCGATGGCCCGTAAGTATTCCAGCACTTGTCGCGCTTCTTCTTCCGTGAGTCCTTGATTGGCCATGATGGCACCGGTTTCACCGGCCAGTTGGCGGGCCACAGGGTCTTCTTGCAGCATCTTTTCGGGTGCCAGAATCATGTTCATAATCCACTCGGGCCGCCGCCGTTCGGTTACGCCTTTCATTGCAGGGCCGATGTATTTTTCTTCGATTTTATGGCAGGCGGTGCATTTGGCTTCGAAGATGGCCTTTCCTTGCGCCGCCATGTCCGGATCAATGGTTTCCGGAATGTCCATGGCTTCCGTAACGGGGCCCACGCCCAATTCACCGGCCGCCTCATCAGCAGGCGCCGCCGCCGTTTCTTCCACCGCCTCACTTACGCTGCCGCCGCCGGTTTCCTCAGCATTGGCGTTCTCGCTGTTGCTGCATCCACTCAGCCCCGTCAGGAAAAAGACCGCAAGGATAGATAAGAGGGATAAATACTTCATTTTGCCTGGTTTTATGATTAGAGTTGAAGGTTTTTAGGAACGATAGGCGCATCAACCACGTGCACCCATCCGTTGGAGACTTTATAGCTGGCCACCACTTTGGCGCCGCCCACATAGATGCCGTCGTCTTTCTTTTCCACGGGCACGTATTCTCCGGATGCCATAAACAGCGTGGCGCCTTTTTCGGCCAGTTCTTCTAATTTGTCCATCGGATAGTTGGCCGGGGCGACGTGATTGACCAACACTTGCACGAGCTTGGATTTGTTGGCCGGATCGGTCAATTTTTTCACCACATCTTCCGGAAGTTTTCCGAGAGCATCGTTGGTTGGTGCAAAAACAGTGAGCGGCCCTTGATTTTTCACCGCATTTTCCACTTCCGCCTGTTTAATCAGGCTTACCAGCGTGGAGAAATTCTCATTACTTTCAGCCAGCTCTAACGCATCCGGATTTTTTCGCTCATCAAATTTGGCGGTGGAAAGCCCCTGATTCAAGTCTTCCGCAGCTTCTTTCGCGGCCGGCGCCGCTTCCGGTTGCTCGCTTTCCGCTCCTTGATTGCAGGAAGACAACAAGCCCATGCTCAATAAAGCAATGGCACTTCCGATAATCAGTAATTTAATTTGTTGGATACGCATGGTAAGGTGACTTGTTTTTTCTACCTCAAAAGTAAGTGCAGATAAGGCCGAACAGCCCATGAAATGGTAAAATGGACTAAGTCCTAATTGATACTGTTTTTTTGACCGGCTGCATAACTCAAACGGGCTATTTGAGAAGGTCGGCCTCCTTATTTCGCCGGTGCAAATGTTTTTCCGACGATGCGCCACTTTCCATCTTCTTTGATGAGGGTCAAATAGTCTATATATGTGTGGTCCGGATAGGCGAATCGGACCTTGCAGGATGCGATGTCGCCGGTTTGATCAATGGCCAGTATTCGGGTATCGATCCGTTGCGGGCCGCGTGCGGCCGCCACTTGAAGATAATCTCCCAGTGAGATAAACAGCGGGGGGCCTTCATGGCTCAGCTTGCCATGGAGATGCGCCTGCGGATGAAATGCCCGGGCCAATAAGACTGTGTCGCCTTTTCTCCGCCCTTCGAAATAGGCATACACGGCTTGCTCCACAGCCTGAATGTCATTGGGGGCGGTGAGAAATCGTCGTAATATCTCATTATAGGTGTCGGCTGCATTGATGTAAGGAAAATGCCCTTCTCCATGGAAGGTAAATACGCGGGCGTCCGGATAAAGGGCTTTGAGCTCATCCCGGAGTCTTTTATCTACGAGCGGGTCATTGTCCGATTCGATGATGAGCTTGGGAATCCGCCGGATGGGATAGGCGCAGGGGTTGATGGTAAAAAACTCGGTGGTAATGGCATATCGTCCCAGGAAGCCCTTTTTGCTGAAAGGCAGCGAAGGCAGGAAGGCGGCCAGCAGGCTGTCGCCGCCGGCGGCCGGCAACAGTTTCTCATTCAGCGACTTTTCGCCGAACCACTGGATGGCGATTTCGGGCAAAAGCCGCACGAGGGCGCTCTTTGTGCGATTTTCCTCGATGATGATGTCGTTGGGGGGAAACGTATTTCCCAGTACCACCCGGTCAAGGCGATCCGGGATTTTCTTCATGAGATACTGGGTGATGTAGCCGCCCATCGAGGTGCCCACGGCGGAAAAGGTGGTCACGTGTTCGGTGTCGAGGATGGCGGTAAGACCGCGCAGCACGCCTTCGAGATTGTCCACCGCTTCGGGAAGCGTATAGGTGATGACGCGAAAATCCGGCTCGAAGGCGGTCACTTGCTGCCACCACAGATCGTAAGCGCCGCCCATGCCGTGAAGAAAAAGGATGGTCCGCGGTCCGTGTCCGCCCACGTAATAGGTCCATTCCACCCCATCGACGGTAATGGCCTTGGTGGGACGCTCATAGAAAGCTTTCAGGCTTTGGGACGCTTGATCTTGGTGAGGATACAACTTAAAAAAGTCGGCTCGCTGGACCGGAATCTGGTAAATCAGCACCAGCAAGACCGCCACTCCCCCCACTATCCAGAGGACCTTTTTCATCCGCATTCAATTTGGTGTAAAGGGAGTGCCAAGATAGCTATAAAAATATTTTGAGGCATTCGAAAGAAGCAGCCTAACGGCCTGTGACTATGACGGAATCGGAAAACATCATTTTCTTCGAAAAAATTACCTTTGCCCCGCAAGCGGGTGGTCCTTCGGGACCTTAAAAGGGAATCCGGTGAAAGTCCGGAGCAGCCCTCCCTGCTGTGACCTCCTGCTTTTCCACCGCGGAAAAGGAAACAAGGTCGGCGATCGTCTCGCATGCCACTGCCCGTGCGGGTGGGAAGGCCTTCGCCGATCGGAGGAAGCCAGAAGACCTGCCTGCTTGCGACGATGCATCTACGCCCTGGATGGGAGGGCGTCAGGTGGCATGGACGTTCGGTCTGCGTATCGTTAGCCCTGTCATCTGGGTTCTCCCGCCGGTTGTGGTGCATCGACAGTGAAAATGCAAAAAATTAAAATGCCAGATACCATGATGAAAACGTTGCTGTATCAGGGCTTGCTGCTCCTGATGACCGGAAGCCTCTTTGCGCAGGGCGTCGTGACGGAAGTGATCGTAGCCTCGGGCGGAAAATTTTCCGACCCGACCGACTGGGCCACCATCGGCGTGTATAACGCCGCCACCGGACAATATACGGTGTTCGACTCGCTGAAAACCTCTTCCGTGCAAGACGTTAAAATCGCCAACGGCCGGATATACCTGGCCAGCGCCGACACCCTGGCAGTATATGACGCCGCAGCCTTCAGCCGAGATACCCTGTGGCACTATCCCAATATCGGCCGCCTGTATGTGGACGGCGACGTGCTCGCCGCCACCAAACTGTTCGGCGACTCCACCATTCCCGTATTGCGGCTCTATCATCCGACCACTTACGGGCTGTTGCTTGACGTGGATTCACCCGACGTGGCCGGCATCACCGGCATCACGCGGGTGGGGGACTCGCTGTATTTCTCCTATAATATCAAGGGCACCATCGACCTCTATCCGCCGTACGGCGTCTATGCCGACTCCATCGGAGCGTTGCTGCATGTGAACCTCAACACCCCAGCGCTGGAAAACAACATTGTGCTGGACACCAATGCCGCTGGCCTTTCGGAACTGGTCACCGTCTTTGATACGCTGGTGGCGGGTGTGGCCAAAGAGACGCAGAATATTGTGATGTATTTTCCGAAATCGGGCGGTTTTGGCGAATTTTATGACTCGATGAACACACAGGAAGTGGTGTTGACTACTCCTTCGATGGTTTATGCCGTGGGTAAAGATTCGTTGGGCAACCTGTTTGTGTATTGGGAGGATGTGGTGCACGATACGCAAGCCGTCCTCTACAACATGGGGCCTTCTTCGTGGGGCAAATCCATTGCGGCGGTGGCGGTAGATACGTTGCACTCGAAAGTCTATTACAGCCGTACCGATTATGTCACCTGGGGCAAGGTCTATGTGGCGGACTTTGGCGCTGCGGCGCCTTCCGACTCTTTTACGGTGGGGATAGCGCCCGAGGCCATTGCCATCCAATATCGGCAGGTGACGGGCGGTGTGGCTGAGGTTGACAATCGGCCGTTGCAAGTGGTATGCCGACCGAACCCGGCCGTGGAAGAGGTGCGCTTTTCGTGGCCCCCAACAGTGAAGCCGGTGCGCTTGGAAGTGTATTCCGTTCAGGGGCGGCGTATGGCCGGCGTTTCCCGTCCTGTGCGAAACACTTCGATAGACGTTCGGCAATGGCCGGCAGGCACTTATTATGTGCGGACCGTCTTTGAAGATGGGCGGACGGCATCGACTGCTTTCCGAAAGCAATAACCTATCATTCCGAGCGCAATGAAAAAGGGGCACAGGGCACTCCTCCGATGGTTTGGGACGTTCCTGTGCCCTTTCTTTTTGTGGGCCAATGACGTAACCCTCGGCGGCGTGCAGTGGAGCCCGCCTTTTTTGTCGTTTTCGATTCAATGGGCGCACAGCTGGAACTACTACGATTCAGCGGTGCCTTACAACTTTGATGCGTGCTGGATTTTTGGTAAGTATTACGAGAACGGGCGATGGCAGCCGCTTTTATTTTCCTCGGATAGCGGCGACTATGCCGTGAGCGGGCCGTTGCGGACGTTGCCGGTGGATGATAGCGCAGGGTTCTTTCTCATGCGGCGTGTGCGTGGCGAAGGGGCTGTGCAAGCCACGGTCACGTTGCGCCTTCCGGCTGCGGTGCCGGCGGGGGCTCCCGTGGCATTGTTTGCTGTGGAAATGGTGTACGTCCCGCCGGGGCCCTTTTATCTGGGAGACGGCGCCGGTTACTATTCGCTGAGGCGGGCCGCCGATGATTCTCCGTTTTATGTGGCAGGGCCTGCGCTCCCCGTCGGCTCGCTTTCTTGCCTTGATAACCCGCAATATGCGCCGCCGGATACCATTCCGGCCTCCTATCCCATCGGCTGGAAGGGCTTTTTTATCATGAAGCATGAAATCTCGCAGCAGACATATGCCGACTTTCTGAACTTCCTCCCGCCGCAGGCACAGGCCGCACATGTGGCGGCGTCTTTGACGGACCCGCCCGGAACGCCGGCCTTTCCGCAAGGGAAGACTTTTCGGAACGGACTGGTTATCGAGCAGCCGGCTGGGGGAAATGGGCCGGCCCGTTTCGGGCATGATTTCTCGGCGGTCACGCCCGTGAATGATACGGACGACGGGCAAACCCGGGCCATGAACTTTCTGAACTGGCATGACCTGACGGCTTTCCTCGATTGGGCGGGGCTGCGTCCGATGACGGAGGCGGAGTTTGAAAAGGCGGCGCGGGGGCCGCTTCGGCCTGTGACCGGCGAGTTTGCCTGGGGCACGCCGAACGTGGTGGATGCCAACGCCATCGTCCGGGATGGCACGCCCTCTGAGACGCATCAGGAAACCATCCCGCCGGGTTACGGCATCGGCGTGCATGGCTATGCGGGGCCGTCGGGACCGCTGCGGTGCGGCTTTGCGGCGCGTGACACCACTTCCCGTCGCACGGCGGGTGCCGCTTACTACGGCGCGATGGAGCTCAGCGGAAATGTGTGGGAAATGTGCGTCAGCCTTCGGGAGTCGGGCGTGCATTACATTCCTCGTCATGGCGATGGCGCCCTTTCAGATTCCGGCACTGCTGATGTGGTGGGATGGCCGTCGGCAGCCGGCGCCGTCTATCGGGGCGGTGGATGGAACAGCGGCATCTTTGCCCGCTTTCGGGATCTGGCTGTCTCCGACCGGTTTTACATTTACCTGGCCCCGAACATGCGGCGCAACACCACCGGCGGGCGGGGCGTGCGCACTTATCCACTCCAAAAGAT
>JALVCQ010000212.1 GCA_027009805.1 Bacteroidota bacterium | reverse complement strand
TCAAGGAGAAGGACCTCCGCATCGGCGATCTGGTGCTGGTCGAACGCGCCGGCGGCGTAATTCCCTATATCGTCAAGCCCATCATCGAAGCCCGCACCGGCAACGAAAAGCCCATCGTCTTTCCCACCCATTGCCCTTCGTGCGGCAGCCCGCTGGTTAAGCTGCCCGAAGAGGCGGCCTGGCGCTGCATCAACGCTTCGTGTCCGGCGCAAGTGGTCGAGCGGATCATTCATTATGCATCCCGCGATGCGATGGACATCCGCGGGTTGGGACGCGCCACCGTCCAACGTTTCTACGACCTCCAGCTGCTGCGCGAAATTCCCGACATCTATCACCTCGACTACGAGCGCATCGCCACGCTGGAAGGCTTCGGCCCTAAATCCGCCGAAAACCTCAAAAAAGCCATCGAAGCCAGCAAAACCCAGCCCCTTCACCGACTCATCTACGGCCTGGGCATTCATTACGTCGGGAAAGCCACCGCCCAGACGCTGGCCAACGCCGTTCACAGCATCTTCGACCTGACCCAATGGTCTCGTGAACAACTGACAGAACTGCCTGACATCGGCCCAAAGGTCGCAGAAAGCATCTACCGGTTTTTTCACACGGAAAAGAATATCGAGATGCTCCGCCGTCTGCAAGCCGCAGGCGTGCGCACTGAACGGGAACCGCAAACACCCACCGCCGAAGGGCCGCTTGCCGGCAAAACCTTTCTCTTCACCGGCACCCTTCACGCCATGCCCCGACACGAAGCCGAAGCCCTCGTCGAACGGCTGGGTGGCAAGGTGGTCTCTTCCGTCAGCCGCAAGCTCAACTATCTGGTGGTGGGGGAAAAGCCCGGCTCGAAGCTGCGGAAAGCACAAAACCTCGGTACCGTCGAAATCATCGACGAAACAGCGTTCCTGAAAATGGTCGGCATCAGTCAGGCCGACCGGCCTGACGGCCGACTACCGCTGGATGAGCAGTGAGTGAACGTAGGTTCTTCCGGCTGTGCGGACGTGCAGCACATACATTCCGGGCGTCAGGCGGCCTACGTCTATCCGCACTGAGCGGCGCTGCGGCCTTTCGGCATACACCCGACGGCCGTCGGCGCCATATACCACCAGCTCACGGACGGTTTCCGGCGCCATCACCGTCACCGCCCGATCCGCCGGCTGCGGAAACACCACCAACGGCACCGCGGCCCGCCGACGAACGCCGCCCGTGATCACGTTCGTGTTTTTCAGCCACGTCAACCCGCCCCGCAGGGTGCCCACCAACAGCGACGCCAGCGTATCACCCGGCAACACCACCGGACACAAAAAGGAATTGGCCCCCGCAAACAACGCACGGCCCGAAGGCGTGTGCGTCAGCGTGTCCCACGAAAAATTGCCGATTTGCGAGCGGAAATTGTCCACCCACACCAGCGGCGTCGAATAAGAAGACAGCACGATGTCTTCCAACCCGTCGCCGTTGATGTCGGTGAGCGCAAGGGAGGCGGCGTAAACAGCATCTTCGATGCCGCCGCCGAAGTCGTTGGTCTGCTCTTGATAGACCGGCGGCCCTGAGGACGCCGTGTTGCGAAAATAAAAGAACTGATTGCTGGCTTGAACCAATACCAGCAGGTCGGGCCGTCCGTCACCGTCCACGTCGGTGACGGCCGTGGACGGCAGTCCGGAAAAGATCATGCCGGTCAGGGTGTCTCGCGGCGGCGCCCACTGGACCGGCTGTCCCGCCCCGGCCGTGTTTTCCAGCCAGCGGATGCGGCCGTCGGTGGCGGAAAGCAGGATGTCATCGTCGCCGTCGCCATCCACATCCCCCACTTCCAGATCCCAGGGAGAATCCACAGAGCCCACCAAGGGCAAATAGTCTGTATCCGAAACGGTAAACGTCCACGTCCCGCCGGTGCCCGTGTTTTCCAGATACCACACAAACGCCCGGTTGATCAACCCCTCCCGCCTTTTGCCGGCCACCAACAGGTCTAGGTCGCCGTCGCCGTCCACGTCCAGCATCGCCGGACTGGCATAACTGCCCACGTCGATCATCTCGTCCTGCAACCACCGGTTGGTCTGATAAGACAGCGTGAATCCCGACGAAGCCGAGTTGGAATACATCAACACTTGACCACGGTTGTCACTGACATCAATGGCAAACGGCGTCACCACCACATCCGGCTTCTGGTCAAGGTCGGCATCCACAATCGAGGTGGCCGGAAATAAATACACATTCATCGGATGGTTGGCTGGGAAGGAACTCTGCCACGCCACCATGCTGTCCACCGGATGGCTGTTTTCCACCCGCCCGTTTTGGGCATATACAATATTGGTGAAGCTCACGTCGCCGATCAGCACGTCCCAGTCGCCGTCGCCGTCTTTATCAAAAAGGGTCACCGTCGAACCGGCGTGTTCGGGCACCGGGTCGTCTTCCACCACCGGCCCGCAGGTTTTGTTCAGAATCAGACTGTTGTCCACGTTTGACTCCCGAAACTTCCCCCAACATTGATCGTCCCAATCGTATTTCAGCGAATCCAGCGGCAGGCCGCTTTCCACCGCCAGGTTGCGATGGAGGTGGATGTAAGACCCCAACATGTAAAAGGAAATGAAATCCAGGTCGCCGTCCCCGTCCACGTCCTCGATGGCCGGCAGATCCGTCGCCGGCACGTACAAGGTAGTGGGTGTCGAAGAATACATATACGTATAAATCTGCGGATACGTCAGCGTCATCTGGAAGTTACCCGGCGTGGAAGTGTTTTTATATGCGTGCACGCCGCCCCCGGGCAGGTAACCGAACAGGTCGGCTTTCCCATCGCCGTTATAGTCTCGAAACAGGGCAAAGTAAGCCATCTTCGGCATGCGCAACGCCCAATCGGGCTGTGCTTCCCAACGGCCGTTTTGCCACCGCCAGAAAAGAAAACTCTGACTGGACCGATCAAACGCGGCCAGGTCCGGCGTGCCGTCCATGTCATAGTCCACGTGGGAAAAGTGCGGCGTCCACAATCCACCCGCCCAGGCGTTGACCAGCGTATCGGTGCCGTTCAGCACCACCGGCGGCGATGGATGACCCACAAATTGCGCATAAACCGAAAAAGAAAAGAATAAAACTCCCGATAATGTAGTTTTGATGAACGGAAGCGAACGTCTTATCATGGAACTCATCTCCGATGCCGATTTCTTGTGGCGAATATACGACGCTTATATCCATTCCGAAGGCATCGCCATTGACACGCGCTCGCTTCGCCCCGGGCAAATCTTCTGGGCGCTGCAAGGCCGTCGTCACGGCAACGAATTCGTAGCCGACGCCCTCGAAAAAGGGGCGGCCTTCTGCGTTACCTCCGACCCCCGCTGGGAAGGTCATCCGCAGTGTGCTGTGGTGTCCGATACGTTGCACGCCTTACACCAACTGGCCGCCCATCACCGCCGACAATGGCATTTCCCCGTCATCGCCATTACCGGCAGCAACGGCAAAACCACCACCAAAGAATTGCTTGCCGCCGTGCTGTGCCGCCGCTACCGCGTCCTCGTCTCGCCCGGCAACTACAACAACCATATCGGCCTGCCGCTCAGCATCCTCCAACGCCGGCCCGACCAGCCCCAGATCGCCATCCTCGAATTGGGTATCAACCACACCGACGAAATGCCCCCCCTTCTCGACATCGCCCGCCCCACCCACGGCATCCTCACCAACATCGGACGCGACCACATGGGCGAGTTCGGCGGCATCGAAGGCATTCATCAGGCTTATGCACCTTTTATCCACTATTTCCGGCACCGCCGGTGGCCGCTGCTGTGGAATTGGGACGACCCCGCCTCCCATCAGCTCATGAACGGCGAAAAGAAACCCCAGGAACGCACCATCTCGCTCTATGACCCCGCCGCCGACCTGCTCGCCCGTATCCAGCAGGAAATCCCCACCCTCGTCATCCACATCGAAAAAAGCCCCCTCCCCACCCGGTTCAACGTCCGCAGCCACCTCTTCGGCAAACACCACGCCTACAACATCGCCATGGCCACCCTCGGCGGCATCGTCTTTCACATCGCCCCCGTCGATATCCAGCAGGCCATCGAACAGGCCGAGCCCGCCGACAACCGCGGCCGCATCGTCCAGACCGCCCGCGGCAACGCCGTCATCATGGATGCCTACAACGCCAACCCCGACAGCATGGCCTACGCCCTCCACGCCTTCGCCCAGTGGCCCGGCCGCCGCATCGTCATCCTCGGCGACATGGAAGAACTCGGCCCTTACGCGCCCGACGAACACCAGAAAATCATTTACCAACTCGAAGACGGCCACTGGGAAAGCGTCTTCCTCGTCGGGAAACACTTCCAGCGCCTCTGTTGCCACCATCCCCGATGGCAGGCCTTCTCCTCCACCGCCGAACTCAAAGAACACCTCCGCCGACACCCTATCCACGACGCCCACATCCTCCTCAAAGGCTCCCGCGCTCAGCAGCTCGAGACCCTGATAGACGTGCTGTAATTGGGATGTTTCTTTTGGGCGTGCCCCCTCGCCTTGCGGCTCGGGGTCGGGCCCCTGCGGGCTCGGCTCTTCGCCTCGGCCCGCCCGTCATCCCATTCCACACCCTGCGCCACCCGCATGGCTTCGACTACGCTCAGCCAGCGGGCGTTCACAGGCGGCGTCGGTTCCTGAGCTTGTCGAAGGGCGGGCCGCCTCGCTGCCGCTCGGCGCCCTCCGGGCCCCTCACGCGAACCAGAAGCTCCTCCCCTTTTCAAAGGGAGGCCGGGAGGGGTTATTTATGGCAAAGGGCGCGGACGACACCGATTTCCCCGCGTGGCTTCGACTCCGCTCAGCCAGCGGGTATGTGCAGCGTCGCTGCGCCTTACATTAAGAAAGAATGCCCGGCAGCATGGGCATGATATCGCTGTTAATGGATGGTAGGGGGCAGGGGAATCTTTTGGGCTTTACCGCCGCCGTGAAGGCCGGCGACGCCGACGTTTTGGGGGTGTCTTGTCAGTTTTCTTTTGCGCCGCCGGCTTGGTTTTCTTCGAGGTGGTTTCCGGGTGAATGGCCCACACCCGCACCGTGTTGTCGATACTCCCGCTGATCAGCCGCCCGTCGGGCAGGAAGGCGAGGTCTTCGATGGTGCCCTCATGTCCTTCCAATATCTGCACCCGCTTAAAAGCCGGCAGGCGATACACGTAAACCTTTTTGTCAAAACCGCCGCCCACCGCCATGTATTGACCCTTGGGGTCCACCGCCAGTGAAAATATCCCAAACTGAAAGCCTTTCAGGCCGCCCAACAGCTTGACAGCGGTGTCTTGAACGCGAAAGACAAACACCGTGGTCGGCGCACCGCCGGCGATGAGAAACTTTCCATCCGGCGTAAATGCCACGTTACGCAATTCTTTCACGGGTTTGTCCCACGAAAACACTTCCCGTCCGCCGGCTGCATCCCATATTTTCAAGTTATGCGCCGCCGGCGTAAAGGGATCGCCGGTCACGGCCGCCACCCATCGCCCGTCCGGCGAGAAAGCCACGTCGTTGACCCGCCCCCGGTGCGTCATGCTGTGCAGCTCCCGGCGTGTCTGATAGTTGAATATCCGCACCTTGTGGTCGTAACAACCCGTGGCCAACAGCGGCTCGGAAGGGTGAAAAGCAAGGCTGTAAATTCCACCCGGATGCATCGGCAACGACCGAATCAACCGCCCGCCGGGCACCTCCCACAGCTTCACGGCCTTGTCCATGCCCGCACTGGCCAGCACTTTTCCGTCGGGCGAAAACGCGACATCCTTCACCGCCACCGCATGCCCCGTCTGGTTCCACCGCATCGAACGGAGCACCACGTCCCAGAAAATGAGGCGGTTGTCGTAAGAACCGCTCACCATCCATAACGAATCGGGATGCGCCGCCACAGCCACCACCTTATCTGTGTGTCCCTGAAAGACCTCTTGTCCCCTTGCAGCAATGCCGCTAAAAAGCGGGAAAATCCATAGGATATGCCGAAGGCGTGTCAATCGCATGGCGAGATGGTCCCTTGTATGCCCACAATATTAGGGCTTACAGGACTTCGTAAAAATCTTCGGTTTCATAGATGCGGGCGCTGTGCCAGCGCCGTTCGGCCCGCCATGCGTGCCAGGCCATCCGGAAAAACCACAGGGAGATAAGCAGGAAGATGAGCCCCACAGCCCATCCCACCACTCTGGGAAACAGAAAAATCAGGATGGTAATGGCCAGAAAGACAAAACCCACTTTTAACAGGCTGCCCGAGGCGCCGCGAGCCATCGACCGAAATACGCCGCGGCCCCATTCAAACAAGTTACCGGCGCTGTTGCCATAGCTCCCATAGCTGTTCATACTGCTGTTGAAGTTTTTTATAGGCGTTCTCTAATTCATCATAACGCCGCTGCCACGCAATTGTTTCATTTCGCAGATGTTCAATAATCTCGATGGCTTCCCATTCCGACTCGAAAAGCGACCGCAGGCGCCGCATCCGCCGCAGAAAACGAACCGCCGAGGCCACGTCCGTAGGTTCGGGCAACAGCTCACATTCCATCAGCATCTCCACAAAAGCAGCATCTACATCACTGGCGGCCAGAACCTCCGGCTGCATCCAAAAACGAACAAGCTTGCTCATGAGGTCACCTTTTGAAGTTCGGCCAGTTTTTCATACAGGGCCCGTTCCTCGGGCGAAAGAGTTTTGGGTACGCTGATGCGCGTTTTCACGTAGAGGTCGCCGTGTTGGGAGGGGTTTTGATAGTTCGGCATGCCTTTTCCGCGGATGCGGAGCGTAGTGCCGCCGCTTGTCCCGGGTGGAATTTTCATTTTCACAGGTCCGCTGAGGGTTTGGATGACCTTCTCGCCGCCCAACACGGCCGTCGGGATGTTGATGCTTGCTTCGGTGTAAAGGTCGTCACCCTTCCTGATAAAGCGGGGATGCGGCAGCACGTGCACCCGCAGATACAGGTCGCCGGGCGGTCCGCCGGCTTGTCCGGGACCGCCCTTGCCTCGAATCCGCAACACCTTCCCGTCTTCAATGCCCGGCTTGATCCGGACCCGGATTTTTTGAC
>JALVCQ010000211.1 GCA_027009805.1 Bacteroidota bacterium | reverse complement strand
GGTGTCGGGTTTTGCGCTGGGGGGCGGTTGTGAGCTGGCGATGTTGTGCGATATGATAGTGGCTTCGGATACGGCGCGTTTTGGGCAGCCGGAAATCAACATCGGGGTGATGCCGGGGGCGGGGGGCACGCAGCGCCTCACCCGGGCCGTCGGGAAATACCGCGCCATGGAAATGGTCCTCACGGGGCGTTTCATCAGCGCCGAGGAGGCCCACCGGGCGGGGCTGGTCAACAAGGTGGTGCCGGTGGAACTATATCTTGAAGAGGCCGTGTCGCTGGCCCGCGAGATCGCCCAAAAGTCGCCGCTGGCGGTGAGGCTGGCCAAGGAAGCGGTGAACTTTGCCTTCCAGTCGTTCCTCAACGAGGGGCTGCATTTCGAGCGGAAAAACTTTTACATGCTCTTTGCGTCGGAAGATCAAAAAGAGGGCATGAAAGCCTTTATGGAAAAACGACGGCCGCGGTTTCAGGGGCGTTAGGCGGGGCCGGCGGTTTCTTTGATACGGGCCCCCTGAGCCCGTAAGAAGGCCACGGCTTCGTCCCACAGGTCGGATAGCCGTTCGAGCGGATAAAAGCCGCCGTCGCCGAACAATTCCGCCCGCCGGTTCAACACGGCCCGGGCCGCCACCACGGCCACCGAGCCCGTGACCTTGCTCATCGACGCCTGCGCAGGCGTGCCGTAGTCGATCATTTGAAACGTGCGGATAGCGCCGTTGCTTCCGACGGCGCGGCACCGCATCAGCGTCATGTCGGGGCCCTGCATTTTTACGGCGGGCAGGAGCCATTCCGCGAGGGTGGCCCGCCGGTCTTCGTGCAGAAATCCCAGCTCGTAAAAGCTGCGCATGAGTTCGAGGTGCGGCCGATAGCGCAGGGTCAATTCCGCCATCATGGGGACGTCTTTTAAGGTGTAGAGGAGCGTGCGCAAACCGTCGGAATAAAAGGCCGTGAGGGGGCCGACCTCGTCGAAAAAAGAGACGTGTTCAAGAACGGCAAGGGGTTCGGGCCATTCCACCCGCCCGTTGCGGATGATGCCGGCGGGACGGACGTATTCATCGAGGGCGTCCATGGGATGAAAAGGAGCTTCATAAAACAGCGGTGGGCGCGGCCGCTGCGGCAAGCCGCCTACATAACAACGAAACTCGCGTAAGCCGCCCGGTGCCCGATGCCATTTTCCAGCAAAGAGGTTGCTCAGGCCCGGGGCAATGCCGGCGTCGGGGATATAGACGGCGTCCGGGCGGACTTCTGCTGCCAGTTCCACGGGGTTACGCGGATAAAAGGAGACATCCACCAGCGAAGCGCCTGCGGCAAGAACGGCCTGGGCCATCGCCTCGCCGAGGTTCCCGGGCACCGCCGAAATCACCAGATCGTATGCTTCGGCCCGGATGCACTGCTGCACCTGAGTCGGCGAGGCGTCCGAGGACAAACGCCGCCCGAGCCCTTGCGAACGAAGGTTCGCAAGAGCCTCCTCGGAAGGGTCCATTACATCCAGCAACACATCCTGCAGATGCGCCGCCACAAAACGGCCCACCCGTCCGGCGCCCACAAGCAAGACTTTCTTTTTCCGGTCAGTCATTAAAAGTCCATTGAATACCCCACGTCAGGCGGAAAGGCGATGAGGGGTTGTAATTATCGATCAGGAAAGGTTCGCCGGTGAGCAGGAATCTCAGGTGCGAGGCCCTTACAAAGGCCTCGAAGGTTTTCACCCGTCCGGTCAGTTCGGCTTGAATCCACGGCGGGTTGGCGATGCGCTCGCCGGTGGGCCACAGCCAGCTGAGGCGCGGCGCATAGAAGCGGGGGGCTGTGTAAGGAGCATGCCAGAAGACCCGCAGGCGGAACGCGCTTTCCACCCGCCGGAGCCATCGCCATTTCACTGCGCCCCATGCTTTGATGACCAGCGGTGAGACGCCCCACCATCCGCTGTCGGCCTGCTGGGCGATGATCTCGGCCGTTCCGTCCCAGCGGCGGCTGCGGCCTTGCACCTTCGCCCGCACCTGATACCACCGGGCGACAGGGCGAACGACAAGGTGCAGCGCAGTGTCCCACTGCGGGAAGGTCCCTACCCTTCCAATGCTTCCAGCAAGGGAAAGCCCCCGCCACCGAAACGCCGCCTGCGCCCGCTGGGACGGGACGGCCCCCGAAAAGCCCACACCCGCCGGGTAATAGGGCGAGGACGGCGCTGCCAGCCACAGGAAGGGAATAAGCAACCGTCTTTCAGTGGTCAGCCAAACCTGCATAGGCCCTTGCTGATAGGCAGCGCGGATCGTCCCTTCCCATCGGAGGGTGTCGTTGGCACGCATCAAAAAGGACAGCTGCCATCCGCGGTGGTGCCATCCGGCCCGCAGATAGGCGTTCCACCTTTGCGAGGCAGCCTTCCCGCCCTGCAGCGGTTGAAAGGCCCGTCCGCCTTCGGCTTCCAGCCCGCCTTCCACCGACCACGGCCCGCCCGGCTGCTGATAAAAGGCGCCCACCCGGCCGTAGAGATAATAAGAAGCAATGGAGTCCTTGCCGATGGAAGCCGTGTCCTGCACCGGATAATAATCGGCCCCAAAAGCCTGGGGGTCGGCATACCCATAGGCTGTCAGGCCGGCTCGGATAGCGTGAACGATACCCCACGGAGCCCCTCCCACCACCGAGTCGGAGTCATTGACTATTGCCCGTTGCCAGCGCCCCCGCCATTCCACATCGCCAAGGCGGAGAGACTGAGAAGCCGTTGAAAGCCTTACCGGCAGTGCAGGGTATTGAAAAAGACTGACCTGTGAGAGCAAAGCCGGCTCGGCAATGCCGCCGTTTTCTTCCCAGGCGGCGTCTTTCCAACGCAGCCGAAAGCTGCCGCGATAGTGGCGCCCGTCGATGCCGCCGCCGCCCGCCAATGAGCGCCGGCGCGTGGTCCGATGGGCATAATACGTGGCTGTATAAAGCCGCCGATACTGGAAAAAGCCCCATCCCTTTTTCCGTTGTTGGTAATGGGCGGCATCAAAGAATTGAAGTTCCCGTTCCCCCTGAAAATAAGCCAGTCGGGTATATAACGAATCCGAAAAAACCGCCGTATCAGACAGCGGAAGCAGCCATTGCTCGAGATAATGGGCCCATGACCACGGATGCGGCGTCCATAGCATCTGCGTTACGTCCAGCGAATGATAGGGAAAGGCGTAGCCGGGCAGGAAATGCGTATCAGTCCAGTCCCGCCACATCTGTCCGGACAGCAGCGGCATCGGCTGCTGGGCCCATCCTGTCCATGCCACGACCGCGCATGCCACAGCCCCCATCAGCCGCCGCATACGCCGTCCCTCTTATTCAACCTTTTGAAAGGTGGCAACGGCGCTTCCCCACCGGATGAGGTAGATTCCCGGCACCCACCGATCAACCGCCACCGTCACCTCCCGCTGTGCCGCCGGCCCTTCTCTGTGCACAATGCGTCCTCGGGCGTCATAAATGACCAGCGGCCGGCGAGGCATCGGCACATCATCCGGAAATGCAATCCGGACCTGCGCAACGGCCGGATTGGGCTGAACGTTCAGCGTCATTAGGGATGCAGGAGAAGGGCTTACCACCGAGGTTGTCGTATCTATCTCGGGCACAAACACAAAAAGGCCATAGGTCATGTCACTGGCCACCACCGCTCCCGACGGAAAAAGGGGATAAACTCCCCAACACCCTTCATAGCCCTGATAACTCACCCCCCCGATAGTGTTGTCATTGTCCGGATAGGTATCGTATTGAAACACCTTTTGGGGGTTGTTGGGATCAGCGATGTTATAAGCCACCACCCCCTCATGATAGTAACTAATCCATACGATTGAATCATGTGCAATAATAGGGTTATGCGGGATAGAGCCGGAGGAATAAGCCGATCCGAAAGTGGATTTTAATACCGGTAACTGAGGATTGGAATAGTCATACACTTTCAACGGGCTGCCATGCGTCTCATCGGCAAAAACCAGCACATCTCGCTGGGGCGCCGCCCATGAGCTGTGATTGTATCCTTTACCCGGGTATGAGGATATCGAAGAAATCCGCACCGGAGAATCCGGTCGCTGAAAATCATACATGGCAAGTCCAATCCATTCCAACGACAGTAAGACCGTATCTTGATAGGCAAAAACATCATGCGAACGGCCGCCGCCAAATGTGGAAGGGGGATGATGCTTGATCAATCGCGGATGGGCCGGCGTATCGAGCGAAACCACTGACACTCCTGATACACGCCGTTGTCCATTTTCCCGATAAGAGGCAGCAGCCAGGTAAAGCATCCCTCGAGCGGTATCGATGAAAACATTATGCGACCGATAGCAGATCGCATCCGAATCATACACTTTATGCACTGAATCGGGCAGATATGACAGGTCGAATACCTGCAAGCTGCTGTTGCCTTCGTCGGCTACGCCATAGCAATAATGCTGATAGGTCTTATAATCCCGGTGAATGCAGCGGTTATACCATCCGTGTTCGACCTGCACCAGCCGGACGCTGTCGGGATTGGTGATGTCAAAAAAGAAGGTGGCATCCCACGAGCCCATGATAGCGTATTCCCGCCCGTTGGAATCCGTCCAGCCCCAGATGTCATTAACCCCGCCATAAACGGCGCTGTCCCAGTGATAGGCCAGCCGATAGCCCAGCAAATCCACCTTTTCCTGCCCCCGAAGGCCGGCCTCCATCCAGAAGAGCACAGCCCCGAGCAGTATCCATCGCCAATGCTTAAAAATCGTCATATTATTCCGTTAAACCGTCATTTTTTCAATCACCCGCGTCAACAGCTTCGTCAGCAGGGGTTCAGCTTTAGCTGCCGCCGCCAGGACGTGTTCAAGGTGCACCTCCGGGAGTTCGGGCAGCCATCCTTCGTCGGTGACCACCGACACGGCCATCACGCGCATGCCCATGTGACGCGCCACAATGCATTCGGGCACCGTGGACATGCCCACCACGTCGCCGCCGATGGTGCGCAGGTAGCGATATTCCGCGGGCGTTTCGAGGTTGGGCCCTTGCACCACCACGTAAGTGCCCCGATGCAGCTTGATATTCAGCTCCCGGGCCGTGGCTTCCGCCAGCGCAATCAGCGCCCGGTCGTAGGGCTGACTCATATCCGGAAAGCGCGGCCCCAGCGCATCCAGGTTGGGCCCCCGCAGCGGATTATCGGGCAGCAAGTTGATATGGTCTTCTAAAATCATCAGCTCCGCCGTCTTAATGGCCGGATTCAGCGCCCCGCATGCATTCGACAGGATGAGCGTCTGAATCCCCAGCCGCCGCATCACCCGAATAGGAAAGGTCACCTCCTGTAACGAATAGCCTTCATAATAATGAAAACGCCCCTGCATGGCCAGCACGTATTTCCCGCCCAGCCGCCCGATGAGCAGCCGCCCGTGATGACTCTCCACCGTCGAGACCGGAAAATGTGGAATGGCGTCATAATCGAGCGCCCGTTCCAGCTCGATGGCCTCGCCCAGCTTGCCCAGCCCCGTGCCCAACACAATGCCCAACACCGGCGCGTCCGTCAAATAAGGCCGAATAAACGCCGCCGCCTCATCAATACGGCGCATCATTTCAGAAGCCTGCATCATCATAGGAAATCTTTGCCGTTCGATTTCGAAGGATGGCAAAAGTAGAAAACCGCATCAGGACGTTTTTGAATTGGGTGTGCCCCCCTTCTCTCCGATTGAAGAACACCGATTGAAGATTGCTGACTTAAAATTAAAGCGTAAAATGCATATTTAACATTCAGAATCCGCGACTTTGACTCCGCTCAGTCTGTGGACGCTCGGCGGAGGGATGCATCCCAAAGCAATCCCGTTCTATCACCGCGGTGCAATCATCACCCGCTGATGGACGACGCCGTCGGGCGTGATGATCCGCAACAAGTAGGTGCCGGCGGCGAGGCGCGGCGGAAGGGAGACGCGCCATGGGGAAGGCATGGCATGCGGCAGGCGGTGCATCCACACCTGCTTACCGTCGGGAGCGTAAAGACGCATTACGACCTGACGCGGCGGGCGGGCGGTCTGTATCCACAGAGCGTCGGTGGCAGGGACGGGATATATTTTCCAACCGGCGGCGGGGTCTTTCCCGAGGCCGGCCGGATAAAGGGGGGTGAGTCGGACGTCATCAAAGGCGAGGCCGTCATAGGTGGCGGGGCCGGGGCCGTCCACCGCAAAGACGAACCGCAGCTGGATGGTGTCGGCGGAAGGGGTGTTGATTCGGGTCGAGACCTGTTTCCAGAAGTGCGACTGCCCCGTCCATCCGTAGCGATGGGCATATCCCCATCGTTTTTCGAGGGCGGAGACGGGCCCCGTAAACCAATATTGCGGGAAAGCGCCGTTCATGTGATGCCATTGGCCGTTCTGGTAGATGTCGATGGCACCGCCGTCGTAGGTGCGGTAGGTATCCCACCACACGCCGGCGGAGAACCGGAACGAGTCGATGGCATCGGGAATGACAAAACAAGGACTCAAAACATAGCCGGCTTCGTCGTCGAGATAGCCGGCGCCGAGGCTGGTTTTCCATACTTTGGCCCCTTCATAGGCCTTGTTGATGGTGCCGACGGTGGGGGAACCCCATGTCCATGAGGTGGTGTCCCCCACCTTCAGGATTTTCCATCCGGCCCGCCCTTGCTCAAACCCTTCCCGATAAGGGAGCGTTTGCAACGGCGGCACCCACACCGTCACAACATAGCGGTTGTCGGAGGTGTCGGCCTCGGTGGGCGTGTTCAATGTGACCCGCATCTCGACTTGATGCGTGCTGTCGTGAAACGTCAGCTGACATCCGGGGATTTCCCACATCGTCGTGTCGCCCGTTCCGAGGGCGGTGCCAAGGGGCGCGGTTCCCTGACAGACCGTCTGCTGGTCGCTGCGCACCTCATAAGAGAGCATGTCGCCGGCTGATAGCGGCTTGCCCATGTTGATCAGGCGCGCCTTCACCGGCAACAGCTTCGAGCGTTTATCGCATTCCAGCACCGGCGATAAGGTGGTGGAGTCCACCATAATATCGGAGCCGAGCACGCCGATTCGGACGTCGTCGAAGGCAAAGCCGTCGCCGCTGTGGATGCTGTAATCGGATCCGAAGAGCACCCGAAACTGAATGTAGCCCGTGGTGTCGGGCATATCGAATATCCATCGGGCCGTAACCCACCCCTGACTTCCGCGATCCGAGGCGGTGCCCGTCCATCCTTTCTGACTTCCGCTCCATGCCAGTCCATCAATCCCCGGGTCGTTATACCACCCCTGGGCGATGGAGACGGTGCCGAGGCGTCCCCACTGACGGCGCATCGAGGTGAGGGTATCGACGGCACCGCCGTCATAGCCTCGTTCGGCATCCCACCAGACAGCCGCTTCAAAGAGGACCTGATCGCCCCCGAGAGCGGAAAGGTCGAAACACGGGCTCAGCACCCATCCGGCTTCTTTGTCGTCGTAGCCGTCTCCGAGGCGGGTTTCCCATGCCATGGAGCCGCTGGCCGCGGTGTTGATGTTGCCGCCGGCGGCGGGGTTGCCCCATTCCCACGAGGAAGCGCTTCCCTCTTTTGCCTGTGGCAACCAGTTGTCCGTCCCGTTTTCAAAGTCTTGATAATACGGCAGCTGTGCGATCAATGGCTGCGTAGTGATGGGCGCTGTATATACCGTCGAGTCGTCAATGGTCACCCTGATTTCAAGGGCGTGAACCCCCACGGCGGACACATCCAGCGTGCAGGGCGCATGGACGTGCAGGGTGTCTGCAAAAGCGAGGTCGCGGGGCGCGTATATGGTTTGTTGGCAGACCTGCTGACCGTCGAGCATGACGGTATAGGCGATGGTATCACCGGCGTGGACTTCTATGGCAGGATTGGTCAACACAAATACAAGGGGTTCGTTGGCGCCCAGCCCGCATCCGCCTCTCGGCGAAAGCACTTCCAAGACGGAAAGCTGTTTGGTCGCCGGATAAAGGGAAATGCTATCGATGGCGATGTCGCTTCGATAGCCACTGCCGCGCACAGCCCGAAATCTTACCCGGTAAGGGGCGGTCAGGCCGCCCACCAACACCCTGCGTAGCATCCAGGCCGAGCCCGACAATTGTTGTTCGCCCATGAGGGAATCGAACACCGTCCACACGCCTGAGGCCGAGTCCCATCCTTCGATATAAAGGTTCCCCATCTGACTGCCATACATGTGATAATAGAAAGAAAGGTAACCTCCCCCTTCATCGATACATGGAGAAGTCAGCAGGGTGGTTTCATCATTAGAGGCATTGCTGATTGATGCTTCGGTGTAGAGGTATTGCTTCCCGACGGCGGCGGCCGTTGGTCCGGTGCTTGATGAAGGCGTTGATCCGCTGTTCACCAGCCACGTATAACCCGCCGGCGAAGGCGTGACCGTCCATCCACCCGTCAATTCAGGGCTTTCGAGCGGGTCATTTTCAAACCCTTTGGTGAGCGGATAAGTATAGCGGGAAGCGCTCAGGTTCACCCGGGCGGGGATTGCCCAATATCCAATATAGCCGTCCCGCTCCGCTGCCACCGTCATGTAATATTGGTCGGGCGGGAGGGCTGTGACGACAGCCGAGGTGCCGGTGATGGTCACGCCGGAGTCCAGCACCCTCATCCGCACCGAGTCCAGATAGAGCAATCGGTAGGCGGTGTCGGTCAGCGACGGTTGCCATGAGACTTGCCGGGGAGTACACTCCGACACCAGGTCAGAAGGCGTCATCGCCGTGATGGTGGCTATTGCCGAAGTGTCGGTGAGGGCGCCCCGTTGGACCATGACCCGCAGGGTATGCAGGCCGGGACTCACGGGCAGCGGCGTCCATTGATAGGCCCGCCGATCGGCGGCGACGTTGTTGGCAATGGTCTGCCAACTTCCCCCGTCCAGCTGATATTTTAATGAGAATGTGCCCGGCGGACCGTAATAGTCCCAGTAAATGATGATATCGTCGTCATCGATGAAAGCGGCGCCTTCGTGCGGAAAAGTCAGCGTGAGGCCGGGCTGCAGGTGTTCATATGCCACATAGTAGGTCTGGGGCCCCATCGGGACGTGGCTCCCCTTGACGCGCACCTTCCACGTGCCTGCGGTCGGCGAGTCGATGGTCACCAGCTCGGCATTGTTCAGGGTGTCCACCTTTCGGACGGCGGGGTCATCCAGCGAGTCGGGGTCTGGATAATGATTCAACACCCATGGATGATAAAGCTGACCATTGGGGTCGATCACTTCCACATCGAGGTCATTAATAAGTCCTTTAACAGCACCTATCGGAGCAGCCGGGTCGGGCCACATCAACATCACGCGAAACTCGTGAAGTCCCTGCGGGACACTTATCATGAAGGAGTCGGTCTGGCCGTTGGACACCGAGTCAATGATCACCTGATTTTGGTGCACCACCTCATAGGCCCGCCGCATATTTACGAGCCCGAATCCTGATTTGTAGTCGGGCCCCGGGTTGAGAATGTCATCCGCGGTAAGGGCAATGACCGCCCGCAACAACACCGCCGGTGCCAGCGAGTCGTTGTGATGGTCTTTCCAGACGTCCTGAAGCAAAGCCGCCGACCCCATTGTTTTGGGAGAAGAATATGAGGTTCCGCCGGCCCCTTCATTGACCACCAGCGGATAGAGGCGGCCGTCATACATGGGGCCCCGACTACTGAGCGACACAAACTGGCCGGTGGGGCTTACCGAACCGGAAGCAAAATGATTCTTATTCTGCTTCCGCTCCCCGGTGATGTTGGCCCATCCCGCAAAACTGTAAGGAGAGAACCCTGTGGAAGTGCCCGAGTTACCGGCGGAAAAAAAGACAGCGACCTCAGGATATTGCTCGGTGAGTAGGTCAAGTGCTCGGGCGCGGGCATCATAACCGCCATGAATACCAAATCCGAGCGAATGGTTGGTGTAAAGGACCTGATGGTTGGTATAGTTTTGATCGTAAGAAGTAGGAAAATCGTCACTGATGATGGTGGCGCCCGGCGCCGGCGCGTCGGAAGTAGGATCGGTGACGGCCGCCGAAGCGGCAAATCTCGCCACACTGGAAGAATGGCCGGCCACTGATGAGGTAGAGTCCCACACCCAGAGGCGCCCTTTCAGGTTCATGTGACGGGCCACACGCCCCGACTCGCTGACCATCATCCGGATACCGGCGGCGCGATAGTCTTTCCCGGGAAGATGATGGACCACATTACTGCGGTTAATTCCGCTGTAATCATAGTTGTTTTCCTCGGGCACCGGCGGCGGCGACGGCAAGTCAACATATTGAACGAAAGGCAGTCCGGCAAACGCATGGACCTGATCAGCGGGGATCGTCCCTTCTATCTGATATGCGAAGGGCGGCACCCGTTCCACCTGCATGCCCCGCTTTTCCAACGCCACCCTGACCCGATCGGGATTCAGTCCTTTATAATAAGCAACCACCACGCCCACGCCTTCTTTCCGATAAGCCCATTCGGGGGTGCGTTCATCCCATACGGGATTGTATTTCATGGAAAGGGGGACCGGCATGACCTTCCGCAGCGCCGGAACGGCTTTCCAGTTGTCAAAGGCGGCATCCACCACGGCATAATAGGCCATGGGATGGCGATAGTCCACGAGCCGCACACCCCATGCCGCCATCTGTCGGCGTTCGGCATCGGAGGGAAGGCGGGAGAAATGAATCAGGCGGAAATATTTTCCTTCAAAAGAGCTGTTCTCATCGATCGCAGGCACGGCGGAAGCTTTTCCCGCCGGCCCCGCCAGCAGGAAAAGCAGAGCAAGGGTTCGCAGCCACATAGGTTAGAGGTTTTTCCGTTTCAGTTCGAAGTGGGTGCCAAGATACAGCTTTCGGACCATGGGGTCGGCCGCCAGCGCCTCGGCATCGCCTTCCCGCAGGATTTTTCCTTCGAACAACAGATAGGCCCGGTCGGTGATGGAGAGGGTTTCCTGCACGTTATGGTCGGTAATCAAGACGCCGATATTGCGGGATTTCAAGTGTGCCACGATGCGCTGGATGTCTTCCACGGCGATGGGGTCCACGCCGGCGAAGGGTTCGTCCAGCAAGATAAAGCGGGGCTTGGTGGCCAGGGCTCGGGCGATCTCGGTTCGGCGTCGCTCGCCGCCCGACAACAGCTCACCGCGATTTCGGCGCACCCTTCCCAGGCCGAACTCTTCAATCAACGCTTCGAGGCGCGCCTTGCGGCGGCGGCGGTCAGGCTCGGTGTATTCGAGGATGGCCAGGATGTTTTCTTCCACGGTCAGCTTCCGAAACACCGAGGGCTCCTGGGCCAGATAACTGATGCCCATGCGGCCGCGCCGAAACATCGGCGCCGAGGTGATGTCTCGATCATCCAGATATATACGTCCTTCATCGGGCCGAATCAGCCCCACCATCATGTAAAAGGTCGTCGTTTTTCCGGCACCGTTGGGCCCCAGCAATCCCACGATATTGCCCTGCTCGACCTGAACCGACGCCCGGTTGACGACCTTCCGGCCGCCGTATATTTTCGTGACGTTGTCGGCGCGCAATATGTGTCTATCGGATGCCATGATAACGGTTGTAAATGCGAAGATAGAGGGCTTTCAAGCGGTGGGGGAATTGCTCGAAGGCGTGATGAGCTTTCAGTCGGGAAAGGGCTTCGCGGGTAAAAACCGGCATCAATGCATCGTAACGGTCGATCAACCATCGGGTTTTCTCGAAAGCCTCCATCACGTTGTTCCGTTCAAAAAGCAGGCCGCTTTTTCCGTCTTCGATAAGACGCGGCACGTCCCCCACCCGACTGCTGACCACCGGGATACCTGCCGCTACGGCCTCCATGACGGCATTGGGCATGCCTTCATTTAACGACGGAAAGAAAAAAGCGTGCGCCTGCCGCAGCAGTGAATAGACGTCCGATACGTGCCCGTGAAACTCGACAAAGTCCGACACACCCAACCGCTCCGCCTCATCGATGACAGCCCCCAGCATCTGCCCCTTTCCGGCAATCATGCCCCGAATCGGATATCCTTCCCGGTGAAGTTCCCGCACCACCTTAAGCAGCAGCGAGGCATTTTTCCCATGCGATATATTGCCGATAAAAATCAGCCGAAACGGCTCGCCGCGGCGCCACACCGGCTGGACGGGCGGCCCGGAAATGGCAATGGCATTGGGTAAGTAATAAAGCGGTATGGGAATAAACGTCCGTTTCCGAAGCGCATGGATCACCGCCCACGAGTTGGAAACGACCGCATCGGCGCCGTAAAAATTTAATGCCCGCTCGAACCACCGCGTCCGGCGATGGAGCAGCTCATGAGACGTGCGCAACGACACGATCACCGGCATCCGCCGGAAGAGCTTGGCCATGGTCATATAAGCACCGGCATAAAAATGCACGGTATGGACCATTTCCGCCCGAAATGAACGGGCCAGCCGGGCCAACTGAATCAGCCGCCACCACCGCGGCCCCTGGGGAAGCACCCGCACCCGCTGCCCCAGGTCTTCCTCAATGCGGCGTTGCCAGATACCGTTTTCCTGCAGGGTCACCACCGCCGACCTCAGCCCGAGCATTTGGGCGGCCTTGGCGATGTAATACACCTGCTTTTCGCTGCCGCCGCCGTGGAGGCTTCCCGTGACGATCAGCAAACGACGAAAAGGAAGACGGTTCGGATTCGCTGTTTGAAAGCTCAAATGTTGTGTTTATGTTGCGGAACAAAAGTGACCATCACCGAACGGGCGGCGGCAGCCAACACCGGCGGCTTCCCCGCGGTCAGAGCCCACACCCGCCCATGGCAAAAGCTCAACCGCTTACCGGCTTTTTCCACGGCCCCCTCGGCCCATAATCTTTGTCCCCGCCCGGGCCGCATGAAGTGAATGTCCATCTGCCCCGACACCACGTGCTGATTCGGCTCGACCAACGTAAACGCTGCAAAGCCCATGGCCACGTCCAGCAACGTCATGATCACGCCGCCGTGGGCATTGCCGTCCTGTTGAAGGTGCCGCTTTTCCATGGGCAAAACAGCCGTCACATAGCCGGGGCTGATCTCATCCAGCTCGATGCCCACCGCCCGCATGAAATGCTGGCCCGCCAACTTCCGGCGCACCAGCGCCTCAAAATGCGGATTTCGCGGCTGAAAAGGCGGATCAGGTCGCAGGGTATTCTCCATGAATATCGGTAAGGACTTCATAACCGGTGGGCGTGACCAACACCGTATGCTCATATTGGGCCGAAAGCTTGCGGTCGATGGTTCGGGCGGTCCAGCCGTCGGCGGCATCCACGGTGACGCGGGATTTGCCTTCATTGATCATGGGCTCGATGGTAAAAATCATGCCGGGCTTCATCACGGGACCATCGTGAGGACGCCCCACATGCATCACATCGGGCGGCTCGTGAAACTTCAGCCCCACACCATGCCCACAAAATTGATAGACCACGCCATAACCGTGGGCCCGGGCATGGGTTTCAATGGCCGCGCCGATAGCACCGAACCGATTGCCGGGCCGCACCTGCGCGATGCCCAGGTCAAGACATTCCTTCGTCACCTTCAGCAAGCGACGGGCCGCATCGGAAATGGGTTCCACCGCATACATGCGGCTGGTGTCGCCGTAGTATCCGTCTAAGATGGTGGTCACATCAATGTTCAGAATATCGCCTTTTTTCAGGACAATCCGCTCGGAAGGAATGCCATGGCAGACTACCTCATTGAGGCTGATACAGGTGGCCCGGGGATATCCCCGATATCCTTTCGGCGCGGGGACGGCGCCATGGTCGCGGATAAATTCTTCCAGCATCCGGTCCAGCGCATCGGTGGAGACGCCCTCCTGCACATGCGGCTCGATAAAGTCCAGCGCTTCGGCCGCCAGCCGGCAGCTGCGGCGGATGCCTTCTATTTGTTCCGGCGTTTTAATGATGATCTCATTTTTTCGAGACCGGCCCCGCAATATTTTCCGCGCAAGGTTTCGCATTCCGTTCTATTTGCGAATGAGTTTTTCAGGATCAAGGACCTGCATTTTCCAGGCCTTTTCAAGGGCTTTGAGGTTGGCCCGTTCGGGGTCCACCGCCCCCATAAACACCAGCGGATATCGTCCTATATACATGTCATGAACCCGCTGAACGGCTTCCGCCGCCTTTTCCGGCGTCAGAGACCGATACGTTTCCCACAAAAACTGCGAAGGGTCCCGCTCCCATCCCCGCCGTTGCCATTTGAGCACGTAAAAAGAGCGGTCCCGCATCGAAGGCATGTTCATCATCACGGCGTTCCGCTCGGCCGCCACCAGATATCCCACGTGCGAGGGCTTCAAGGGAAATCCGCGCAACAAAGCCTCGGTGGTGGAGACGGCCTCGACGGTTTTATCGGCCTGCGTGCCCAGATAGCCCTTGAGGTAAAAGGGGCCCGTTTGTGTGGCCGGCCACACAAACGAACCGCCGGCGGCATAAGCCAGCGACCGAAACTCGCGCAATTCCTGAAACATCAACGACGACATATCGGCTCCGAAATACCGGTTGAACAAGCGCACGTAGGGCAGGTCTTCCTGCGCCGGCGGCGCCTTCGGCACCAGATAGAAAGAAAGCGACGACTGGATGGCATCCTTGCGGGCGGCGTAATAGAACATGTCGGCGCGGGGGCGCTGCAGCGGCCGTTCCTGATAGGGATCGGCCGGCAACAGCTCGTCCACCTCCCACTGCCCGAGCCGCTGTTCGACGGCTTGCTGGACAAAGTCCACCGGACGCCGGCCCACGTAATGCACCTCAAAGGGACGGGCCAACACCCGCCGCCAGTGTGACAGCAAATCGGCCACTTTCAGGTGCTTGATGTCCGAAAGCGGCAACTGCCGCAAATACCGGGAATATTTGCCATACATGACGTATTCCCGCACTACGTCGGCCGCCCCCGGCGGGTCATGAAGAAGCGCCTTATACGCCGCCTTATATTGCCGATAGACCACTTTGATTTTATCCGGATCTTCTTCGGGATGGCCCAGCCAATCCATCACCACGTCGAGGGCCTCATCGAGATTCGATTCCAGGCCCGTCAGGCGCAGGGTGACGTAATTTTCCGCCACCGAGAGATTATACGTAAATCCCAGCCGGCCCAATTTGCGGCCCATCTGATTGCCCGGATGGCGCCGGCTTCCCACCAGCCCCAGATAATCGCCCACGTAGGGCAGCAGCGAATCGTGCAGCGAACCCGTTTTCCAGCGGATGGTCAGGTCGGCGATCTCATTGATGGTGTTGGGCACGTAGTAGAGCGTGAACCGCTCGGTGGTTCGGGTGATCACATCCCGCCGGAAATCCACCGCCGTGGGCTCGAAGGGCTTTTCCGGAATCCGCTTGTAATATCGGGCATATTCCGATTCTTTGCCGCGGGCCGTGCGACGAATCGGGTCAAAGGGCGGCCGCGGCAGCTTTTCCTTTTTGGGTTTGCCCATGCGGGACTGAATCAGCAAATAGTTCGGTCCGAAATAGCGCCGGGCCACCGCCGCTACATCGTCCTTCGTCAGTTGCTTATACCGCTCGGACCGCTGTAAGTATTTCGCCGGGTCGATGCCGTAAATAAAGGCATCCACCAGTTCCATGGCGATGGCGGAGTTGGACTCATTCCGCAATTCGGCTTCCCGCACCAGCTCGTTTTTTACCGTCTCGAAAAGGGCGTCGGGATAGTCGCCCGTTTTCAGCCGCTCCACCTGCGCCAACACCACCGCTTCGGCCTTATGCAACGACTGGCCGATCATCTTCGGCATAAAGAAAAAGGCCATCATGCCGTGGTCCTGCAACAACAACGGGATGGGCGAAGCCGCCAGCACTTTGCCCTCTTTCACCAACGAATCGAACAGTCCGATGCCGTTGTCGTTCGACAGCAAGCGGGCGATCACCTGCATCACGGGTGCGTCGGGATGCGGGTCGGGACACACCCGAAAAGCCGCCACGCCCAGCCGCAACGGCGAGACGCGCAACTTCACCACCTCCCGGCCGTTAAACGGCGGCTCTTCCACCTTCGGAAAAGGCGGGACAGGCGCCGAATCCAGAACGGAAAACTTTTTTCGCACCACCGGCAACACCTCCGTCGGGTCGAAATCGCCCACCAGAATCAGCGCCATGTTGTTGGGCCGATAATACCGCCGGAAATAGCGATACATCTCCGACAGCGACGGGTTTTTCAAATGCTTCGTCTCACCCAGAATCGATTGCCGATAGGGATGCTTCCGGAAGAAGGTCTTCTGAATGGTGTCCATCAAATGGCCGGAAAAGTTGTCCATCGCCCGGTTTTTCTCCTCATAGACCACTTCCAGCTCGCTCTGGAACAGCCGAAATACCGGAAAGTGAAACCGATGGGCGTAAATATCCAGCCACTTTTCCATCTGATGCGGCGGGAAGGAATTATGATAGACCACCTTATCGAAATGCGTAAAAGCGTTGATGCCCTGGCCGCCGGCATAGCGAAGCAAGGTGTTCAGCTCGTTCGGGACGGCATATTCGGCTGCTTTGAGGGAGAGGCGGTTGATGGTCTTTAAGATGGTTTCCCGCTCTTGGTCGGTCTTGGCCAGCGGAAGCATGTCATACCAGAAGGTGATCGAGTCGAGGTAAGGCCGCTCGGCGGCATAGTTGGTGGTGCCCAGCCGCCGCGTGCCCTTAAAGAGCATATGTTCGAGATAATGCGCCATGCCGGTGTGATTCGGCGGGTCATATTTACCACCGGCTTTGACGGCCACGGCGCCGAAGACCTGTGGCAAATGACGATTGGGATAGAGGATGACCGTCAGGCCGTTATTTAGATGATCCACCACGATATTTTCCGACATAGGAGGTTGGGTTTTCATTGACGAATGCGCTTCTATGGTAACCGGCTGCTGGCCGCAAAGCGAAACGGCGCTCATCATCGCAACCGCCGCCCCGAAAAATTTCCTAAACAAAAAACCACGCATAAGAAAAGAACTGCAAAACAGCGGGCGCAAAGCTAATACCTTTTCCAACAGCCTGCGGAGATGCCGCTGTTCACTATATAAGAAAGACTTTCTGCATTACTTTCGGTTCCGGATTTCCGCCTCCCTGCGGAAAAACACATAGCCGCCGCGTTTTTTGGCGATCATCAATTGCTGGACCGGATAGTCGCGCTTGACCCGCTGGAGGCGGTCGATGCGCGTAACCAGCCATACCGGCGAATCAACGGGCATGGTCAGCAGGCGTTCCAGATCGTCGGCCTCCGGCGAAGGCGGCGGTGCTTTCTTCGTGTAAAACAAATGGGCGTAGCTCTTAAATCCTATCACGCTCACGTAAGCGGGACGTCCCGCCATAGCCTGATAAAAGTCGATCGCCGGCCCCTGCGTATAACGCTCGATGCGGGGCAGCGCATAATACCACACCCACTGCGCCAACAGCAGAATGCCCAGCGCCACCGAGAAGGCCCGTCGGGGCGCCGGATACAGCAAGGTCAGCATCCAGAACGACAACACCGCCATCACCGGCAGGATGCCCAGCCACGGCCACGACACCGGCTCGGTGAGCGCCCCCTTCGTAAAAGGGTCTTGCACCAACGGCAACCATTCCTTGACGGTCATCCCGGCCAGTGGCACCAACAACAACACGCCCCCCAACAAAAAGGCGGTGCTCCAGAACAAGAAACGGCCCACGCCCCGCGGCCGAAGCGGCGCTTCCTGCAACGCCCGCGCCGCCAAAATGACGATGGGATAGTATGCCAACGACGAATAATGCACAATCTTGGTCTTCACGATGGAAAAGACCACCAGCACCGTCAGCAGCATCGCCATCAACATCAATGGAAACGGCGCGATCACAAAGGCGCCCGCCCGCTTCTTCAGCAAGCGCCGAATCAACACGAACGACGCCGGAAAGCATCCCAGATACAACACCGCGAGATGATACCACCACGGCCCGCCGTGGCCCGCATCCGGTGTGCTGAGCAGCCGAACCTGATAGCGGACGAACTCCCGAATAAACCACGGTCCGTTAACCGCATACTCCACAGCGAACCAGCTGAACGCCGTCGCCAGGGCAATGGCCAGAAAAGCCGCCAACTGCCCAACGGAAAAGGGGCGCCGGCTCCAATGAATGGTCCATACCACCAACAACGGAACGCCCACCAAGCCCAGCGCCACGGGCCCCTTCGTCAACACCGCCATCCCCCACAACACCCCGCCCACCGGCAGCCACGGCCAGAAGGCCCCTTGCATAAAGCCGCGCACCGCCGCCCACGCCGCAAAAAACATGTAGGCATTGAACCACGGATCGATCAATCCCGACCGAAAGTAAAGATGCGGCAAAAAGGCCCCCCACCACATTACCCACAGCAGCGACCCCTCCACGCCGAACCATTTTTTGCCCCGAAAGAGAAACACTGCGCTGACAAGAACGCCCAGCAACGCATTGGGAAGGCGGGCCGCCGTTTCGGTGGGCCCCAGCCACCGCATCGCCAGCGCCTGCTTCCAGAAAAACAACGGCGGCTTTTCCCAGAAAGGCCGGTAATCAATATACACCCGCAGATAATCGCCGAGGACGTTCATCTCGCGGGCCGCCTCCGCAAAGTTGATTTCGTCCCAGTCGAAAAGGTGGACAACATCCAGCCCCGGCAGTGCCAGCAACAGCGTGACCACCAGCAACAACCACCTCACCGACCGGGTGCGAGCCATCGATAACAGATTAAGGTAACTCCGATGCCCAACACCATTCCCACCACCACATCACGGGGAAAATGCTGCCCCAGATAGACCCGGGAGTAGCCCACGCCCAGCGCCAGACCCCATACCAGCCACCGCACCCATCGACGGCGGACGAGCAACGCCACCACCGCGGCCGCCACGAAAGCCGTGCCCGTATGGCCCGACGGCATCGCATAATGGTGATGCAACGGAACCGGCGACGTGATGGTCACACCCCACGTTTCCGCAAAGGCGGCCGGCCGTAGCATCCCCGCAAAGACCACCCGCTTGAGAAACAGGTTCAACGCTCCGAAAGCCGCCATGGCCGCCAGCACCCACCGCCAATGCGGACGATGCCGCCACACCACCCACGCCATCAAGGGTAAAAACACCCATCCCGTGCCCAGCAGCGTCCAGTATCGAAACAACACATCCGCCCACGGCGCCGAAAAGCGGGCCATTTGAAAGCTCTCCCGCAACGGCAAGCCAAAAGCAAAGACGGCCGTCACAGCCACTACTGCCGTCAATACCAGCCAATCACCTTCTAAAAAGCGTCGTTTCCACATCATCAAAGGCACGCTTGTCGTGTGAGCAGCATATCCCGCAAGCCGGCACGGGCGAGGCTATCATATCGCAACACCCGCATCTTTCCCGTTTCGCATCCCCAAGAAATCTGACCAAACTTTTTATGCTTTTTCACTCTGCTTCTCCCTTATGCGTTCTCCCCTACCCCCACATACACATTGCCAGATAGAAACCACGCTATCACCCTGAAGTCAGCAAAGAGCTTTCGGGCAAAACCTATCGTATCTCTACTTACCTCTGCTTGCGCCAGATAATTCACCACCTTCGTAAGCCGGTCATTCTTTTTTCGATACCAATCCAGCAGCCCGACGCGTCCACCTTTTCTCACTACCGAAGCCGTTGTTTTCATCACATCTTCCCAATCCGGAATCACAGAAAAAGCGAGTTCTCCAATCAGCACATCAAAGTTCGGCTCGATGCCGCGGCGTAAGAAGTATTGGGCACTCAGGTTCCTGGCGTCTTCGTGAAGCAGCCTTATATTCTTCCAATGATTCTTTTTTATCCTTTTGCGCGCAGTATGCAACATACCGGCGGAATAGTCCACGGCGATTATTTCGCCTGTATTTTCCAATTTTTGCTGAATCATCTCAAAGCTCTGCCCCGTTCCACAAGCGACGATAAGGATACGATCACCTCGGTTTATTTTCAAATATTCGATAAGTTGGGTTCGCGGCTTATGATAGATCCATGCCGTGAAGGGATCATACCATCCTGCGATTCTATCATACCATCCCACTTGCAGCGGCTTTTAACTGAACCTTGTGGATGATTAGGTTTAAGGTCAACGGTCCTTAAAATCGGGCTTTCGCCGCTCGAGGAATGCCGAGACGCCTTCCCGGAAGTCTTCGGTGGCAAAGCATTCGGCGAAACGGGCGGCTTCGGCGGTGAGGCCCCGTTCCAGGTCGTCGGCACCATCGGCCACCGTTCGGATAATCTTGTGCAACGGCAACGACGAATATCGGGCCAGCTTCTCGGCAATGGCCCGGGTGCGCGGCAGGAGTTCTTCCTGCGGGAACACATGATTGACCAGGCCCCATTGCAGGGCGGTTTGTGCATCGATGGGCTCGCCCGTCATCAGCATTTCCATGGCCCGTCCCCGCCCGATGAGGCGCGGCAGCCGCTGCGTCCCGCCATAGCCGGGGATGAGCCCAAGGCCAATTTCCGGCTGACCAAACCGGGCGTTTTCCGAGGCCGTCCGAAAGTGGCAGGCCATCGCCAGCTCGCAACCGCCGCCCAGCGCAAAGCCGTTCACAGCCGCAATGACCGGCTTGGGAAACGTCTCGATCCGCGAGAACAGGCTTTGCCCGAAGCGCGCCATCTGCTCGGCTTCCGCAGGCGAAAAGTCGGAAAACTCTTTGATGTCGGCACCGGCGGCAAAGGCCTTCTCTCCACTGCCTGTGATAATGAGCACCCGCACGCCGGCATCTGCTTCCAGCCGATCCAGCAGCGCATCCAGTTCTTTCAGCAGGTCGATTTTCAGGGCATTGTAGGCCTTGGGACGATTCAGCGTGAGCACCGCTATGCCGTTCTGAACGTCCAGCAACACATACTGAGGGGTATCCGTCATGTTGAAGTTGTTTACTTTGCTTCTTTGCAAAATTGAGAAATCTGGCAGGGCTTTTCGGGAAAGCCGCCGTCATCGTATAAATCTGCGCCATCATGCTGCCGTCCACCATGGAGGCTTTTCATCCGCCTGCTTTCTTGTCGGAAGGCACGCCGCGCCAGCAGGCTGCCTTTGAGGCGCTGGAAAGACTCGACATCTTCACCCGCCTTCATCCGTTCGACGCCCGGCTGGCCGGCACGGTTCCCCTCGACGTGGATTTGCCCGGCAGCGACCTCGACATTCTCTGTGCTGTGCAACATCCGGCGTCTTTTATAGAAAAAGTAATGACACATT
>JALVCQ010000210.1 GCA_027009805.1 Bacteroidota bacterium | reverse complement strand
GAGTTCGGATAGTTCCCCGCGAGATCCGTCTCCCATGCATGGGTTCCTCCCGCGGCGGTATTGATGACGCTGGAAGGCGCAGAAGAAGGCATGCCCCATTCCCATGGATTGGGCCCTGATATACTCTGCGAATCCCATTGGGCGGTTCCCTGTTCAAAATCCTCTACATAAGGGAAAGTCGTAATCGTAGGAATAGATACGACATTTTTCACCAACGTGTCATTTGCGTAATCACTCTCTCCATTTTGATGTGCTTCTACTTTAAAGGCATACATAGCCGGCATAGAAATCACATACGTGCAACTCGTATTCACCACATACGTTTGCCCTGCACTGATATCCATAGTCACCAATATACTATCGCTGCATGTCCCGGTATCGTTCAACCACACGGTATAGTAAAGCATCGAACCGGAATCGACTTTTGACCCCACATTCAATACTTCAAAGCGAACCTGAACCGTATCCAAACCACACCCCGAAACCGGCTCTACAATCGACATCACTTGAACATCCGGCTGAGCATCATACACCCTTACACTATCCACTGCGATATCTCCCTGAAAATTGGCTCCTCGTTCTCCTACAAAGCGAATACGGGTTCCATTGGGCAGACTCCCCAACGAAATAAACCGCATTTTCCAGGGATCCGTCATGGCAGTGTGTTGCTGCCCCATTAATGAGTCCAGCCGTTGCCAAGATACACCCGTCCAGCCTTCTACATACAGATTTCCCATTCCTGCACCAAACATATGATAAGCAAAACTCAACACCGGATCGGACAGGGAAGACTTATCAAAACACCGAGAAGTTAGCGTGGCAATACTTCCCGATGAACTGTATGATGCCTCTGTATAGACGTATCGGCTACCCGAATAAGGAGCATTCGGGCCTGTATTAAAGGAGCCGGTCTGATTATTTTCCGTCATCCAGCGATACTGGAACACCCCTCCGCCTGGATTAACTTTCCAGCCCACAGCTAATGTATCTTCCCCAGCGGAATTGGGCTCAAGAATGCCGTTATTTTCAAAGCCATCGGCCCACGGGGCGGATGCTGTAGGTAAAATCCCAATCGCCGAAGGCGTATAGGTATTATTTCCCGTATTTACATCTCCCGAGACAGATACTGAAATACTCACAGAAGGGGCAGAAGCAAAAGTAAAGGAGCATCCCGTGTTAATCGTATCATTTTCTCCCAGCGAAAACGTGTCAGAGAGAACATAATACCCCGAACATGCCAGGTTGCTATTGGTATCAATGGAGTAGTACACCGTATCGCCCGGCGACAGGGTAACCCCCCAATTGGAAATCACAAAATTCAAGGGAAGAGTCACCGGCGCACACATCTCCGCGCCCTCCCCAATCATAGCCGTCACCGCCACGTCCGTGTCGGTAGGCGATTTCAGAATCACCACATAGTCTTCCGTTTCGCCCCACGTCCATGAGCCACAGTAATCCGACGACGTCAGGGCCGCTCCCCCATACTTACATAAAAACCGAATGCGGGTGGTGTCATCCGACCCCCCCCCGCTTCCCGTCGGCGCCGTGAAGGTATGGCTCCATGTTTGCCCGGAACCGATAGTCGAGCTGGAAAGGCCGATGACATCGCCAGCGTCCCAACCATTGGTATCCGCGTCAATCCACACCCCAAACCATTCGCTCCATGTAGGGTTATTGGTAATAGTCAGCTGGTATGAAACCCCTTTGAGCAAAATAATGGTGTCACTGTTGCGAAAAACAAACCCTCGATTAGTCGTCGTATTGTTATCACACGTAGAGGTGCGGCTAAACCCCGCCAACGACACGCCGGCAATATAATCGCCTGAACCGCATCCGCTGGTATATGTCGGAATACAATAGGTTTGCGCTTGGAGCAAAGCAGGCCATCCAAGAAACAGCCCGACCATGCTCATCCAAAAGAGTCGGAATCGGTTGTGCATAATACGTATGATTTAAGTAGCGGCAAATCTAAATCGTTCAGTCCAATTTTGCCCTTCCCCCCTGTGGAAACAAAGCAGGGCTCGGCTAAATCACCGCCGCCAAATAAAAAATCGGGATGCCCGCCGGCGCGAACTTTTCTTCATAATAGGTGCGGATCTTTCGCACCGGATGGGTGGGCGGCAATCGCTGAATGTCCGACACCGCCAGCGTGATTTTCCATCCCGGATGCTTTTTAAGGAGATTGTAACCGTAGCGAAACAGCAGTTCGTTGTCGGTTTTGAGATGCAGTCGGCCGCCTTGTTGAAGGACTTTTGCATATAAGTCCAGAAACGGCGGGCTGATCAGCCGGTTGGCTTCATCATCAGGCTGGGGGTCGGGAAACGGCAGCCATATTTCCGAGACTTCATTGGGAGCAAAAAAGCGGGGCAAGGAGCGGGCATCAGCCTGCAAGAAAACCACATTTCGAAGGTTCATCTCCACAGCCCGTGTAGCCCCCTGCCCTATTCTTAAAGGTTTGACGTCGAGCCCGACAAAGTTTTTTTCCGGGAATTGCGCGGCCAGCGCCACGGAATATTCCCCGCGCCCGCATCCGATTTCGAGCACCAATGGATGCGTATTGTCAAAGACCTTTTCAGCCCACCGCCCTTGCGGCGCCGATGCATGGTCGAAGACGTTGGGCAGTTGTTTTACCCGTTCCAATCGTAGGGCCTTATTCCTCGACATCATGTCCTTTTTTAGGCGGCGCCCAATAGATCAGCACACTTTCCGGCTCGATGGGCAGCCGATAGCGACATATCACCCACAGTTTGCCGTTAGGACGTTCAATAAAGAGAGGGACGGCCCGCGGGTGCTTTTCCAGCCACGCCTCGTATTCGTCAATGCTGTTCACCGGCATCTTTTCGAGCGGAGCCCCGGCGCGCACCAACTCGACCAGCCGCAGATGATCGGCCCTGGCCTCAAACAGAATATTGCGCGGCAACACCAGGCCCTCGATTTCCATTTCCCGTCGGGAGACCAACCGAAACACCCGCTGAGGGCCAAACAGCGGTGCAAACTTCCGGACGGCCAGCAGATTAATCTCGGTGTTGGAAGTCATGGCCATGAGGCGCCCCATCTCCGAGAGGTCCATCTCCTGGATTTCTTCATCTTTCAGCACGTTCCCGTGAAACACGGGCAGCCCGCGGCGGCGGGCCTCTTTAATATTGGCATGTGAGGCATCGGCCAACAACACGGGGACCTTTCCTTTAAGATAGTGGGCCAGAAAGCGGGCCGGTTCGGAAGCTCCCACGATCAAGATGCCCTGGGGGTCTTTTTGGACTACTCCCAGCAACACCGCCAACGGCCGGGCGAAAAGCCCCACAAAGAATACGGTGCCCACAATCACCAGAAACGTCAACGGCAAAAACAGCAGGGCCCCGCCTTCCACAAATTCCGGCCGCTTCACCAGCTCAAACGAAAAAAACGAGGCTACGGCCGCGGCCACGATCCCCCGCGGCCCCATCAACCCAATAAAGACGCGCTCCCGCCAAGTCAGGGAGGACCCCCACGTGCTGAGGAAAACCGCCGCCGGCCGAACCACCAACACCAAGATCCCCAGCACCACCAGCGCCTGCACCCCCAACGATTCGATATGATGCAGGTCGATCCGCGCCGACAGCACGATAAACAAGACGGAGATCAGAATAATGCTGATGTCTTCCTTAAATGAAAGAATATTTTTCACCTCTTCCAGGCGCGAGTTGGCCAACACAATCCCCATCATGGTGGTGGCCAACAGGCCCGATTCGGCCATCAGCAATTCCGACATAGCAAAGACAAATACGACCATGGCCAGCGCCACCTCGTTCCGAAGATATTCGGGCACCCGGTTGCGGCGGATCATATATACCAGTAAAAAGCCTCCCGCCAACCCCAATGCGAACCCGACGGAGAGGGTAATGACAAAGCTTTTGAGCACATCCAGCGAATAGAATGTATTCAGATGCCCGGCCACAATAAACTCGAAAATGAGCACGGCCAACAGCGCGCCGATGGGATCAATGAGAATGCCCTCCCACTTCAACACCGTGGCCACCGATTGTCGGGGACGCACGTTATGCAACACCGGCAGGATGACGGTGGGCCCGGTGACCGTGACCAATGCCCCGAACAGCATCGACAGTTCGCGGGAAAGCCCCCCCCAATAGTAAGCGGCTGCGCTTCCCCCGACGAAAGTGACCAACACACCAACGGTCAACAGGTTGCGCACCGTGGTGGTGAGGTATTTGACCTCTCCCAGCCGAAGCGTGAGCCCCCCCTCAAAAAGGATAATACCCACCGACAACGAGACAAAAGCCATCAACAACCGGTCGGAGAAAATCAGGTCCACATTCAGCAGTTTCCCACCGTCCGGCATCCACAACATCGAAACCGGCCCCACCAGCAATCCGATAATGAGCAACGGAAGAATGGCCGGGATGCGCATTCTCCATGCCAGATATTGCGCCAGAATACCCAACACCAGCACGCCGGCCAGCGAAATCAATACTGCATGTCCCATATTCCCCGTAACAATGAAAACAGGATGAGAAACAAAGGTACGTTTTGGCCCCTATCTGCGGCCTTCAATTTATTCATACACAAAAAAACGGCCGCCGCCCGCGGATGGGCGGCGGCCGCTGGTGAGATTCAGCCCCCAGGCTATCGCATCATGGTCAGTTTGCCCGACTTGATGAGACGCCCCCGGTCGTTGTGGAGCGTGTAGAAGTAAACGCCGCGGGCGGGCATCCGCCACGGCACCGACTGCGTGCCGTGCCGCAGCCTCCATTGCCCCACTTGTTGCCCCGTCATGTTCACCACTTCCAGCACGAGGCTTTTTTCCTGCATGGGCCAGGCGTTCAGCCGCAGTGCTTCTCCGTCGTACCGGACGGTCACGTCATCATCCATCCAGGCGTATCGAAGCCCCGTGGTGGTATTGATAAAGACATGATCGACATGCATCCATGAGCTACCCGGCTGTCCTTCAATGCCAAAGAGCAAGCCCAAGCTGTCGGGCGCTACGGCAAATGGCAGCATGACCGTATGTTGCGTATAGGCGGCACTGGGGGGCAGCCATTCGTTGATGGTGGTATCCATGTTGGCATTCTTCACGCGCAATATCAAGCCCATGGTGTCCTGACTTTGGGCCGAAGAGCGATAATAGAAAGAAAGACTTTGCACAGGCGCCGTAAAGGATACCGGCTGCATGCTGAGCGGCAACATCGAGAAGGTCAGCACGGAGTGGTTTCCGAGCGCCACAACGGCCACGGTGTCATCCACTGGATTAAAGTTTTGGTCGGCGTCATAACGGGGTGTCAGGCGCACGGCGTATGATCCGGCGTGGGCATCGGTGGTCTGACGCAGAGAATATTTCAACGAGTCGCCTATAAACCACTGGAAGGGTTGCGTGTCTTGCGGAAGCAGAAAAAATGTATCTCTTTCCATTTCGGGAAATGCAGGTGCTCCGAACCACCCCACCGGTATTTGATCGACCAGCGGCGTCCACTGCTCAAACCCCGGATTCGGCAACGACGCGCCGTTAAAGGCGATGGAATCCACAATTAACGTGCTCAGCGGATTCTCCCCGCTTATCAACGCCACAATCAAGGTGGTGGCATTCCCCAACAACGGGGCCACCACAACAGAATCGGTGATCATTGTGTCGCCGCTGGTGGCCGGCACCATTTTTTGAAGGCCGCCGATGAAAGTTTTACCGGCGTTCGCCACAAAAGCGCCGACAAATGCCGAGTCGGCCCCTTGCGGGGTAAAGTTCAGGTGAATGGTAAAGGGGTAGGTGCCCGCCGGCAGGTTATACCCGTCCACTCTCAATATCATAATTCCAGGGATGGTGTCGCTGCCGGCGGATAGGGTCCAGAGTTTCATCGAATAATTTCCTGCGATGGCATCCGCCTGGGTGGGCCCGACGTTCGAGGGCAAGGGAGAAAATATCGGGAAGTATAGTCCCCACGTAAACCAGCGGTCATAACCCGCAGGGGCGTATCCAATCGTATCGCTCGCCCATTGTTCAAAACTGCCGTTGGTGATTTGCGCCCGCGTCGAGGCATAGCCCAGAAAGGCCGTTACGAGAATCATCAAAAACTTGCGCATGACTCCTTGAATATTTTATCGTTGATGAGGAGTGCAAAAACTACACCACATTTAGCCTCTACGGCAAAGTGTCGGCCGGCCCACTCGGCTGAAACCGTGTATTTTGCATCCCTCAATACAAAGATACACATCATGTCTCTTTTCCGGCAAGCCGGATGGTGGTTGGGGGCCTTGCTGATAAGCGTTCTGGGCACCTCTTGCGCCCATACAGCCACAAAAAGCGGCCCGCTGCTCAAAAAAGCCCCCGCCGGTGATGCTTACTACGGCGGTTTTTTCCACTACAACGAAACCGAGATGTTTCGGAACCTTTTTCCGCTGAGCATCACCGAAGTGACATCTCATCGGATTGGGGCTCAGATTTATGAAGGCCTGGTCAAATTTGATCAGGCCACCCTACGGGTGATGCCGGCGCTGGCCGAACGCTGGGAGGTGGACAGTCTGGGACGGCTGTTTACGTTTCATCTGCGGCGGGGCGTCTGGTTTCACGAAGACACCTGCTTCTCCAATCGCACGCGGGAAGTGACGGCTTATGACTTCAAATGGTGCTTGGATAGGCTTTGCACGCCCCATATCCTCAACAAAGGGTTCTGGATTTTCAAGGATCGGGTGAAGGGAGCGACAGCTTACTACGAGACAATTGCCGGCGGCGGTGCGCCCCCGTCCGGCGGGGTGCCCGGGATCCGTGTACTGGACTCTTTTACCCTGCAAATTGAACTCGAAAAGCCATTCGCCGGCTTTCTCAACGTGTTGGGCACGCCCTTTGCCAGCGTGTATCCCCGCGAAGCATTTGAAACATACGGCAAGCGGTTGCGCACCCACGCCGTGGGCACGGGCCCCTTTCTGCTCGACACGATCATCGAAGACCAGATTGCGGTGTTGCGCCGTAATCCCAACTATTGGGCAAAAGACCCCTACGGCAATCCGCTGCCCTATCTGGACGGCATTCTGGTCAGCTTTGTTTCCGACCAGAAAATGGAATTTCTGCAATTCACACAGGGCAAGCTGGACATGGTGTATCGGACGCCGATGGAGTTTCACAAATATATCTTCGCCGGTCCCGACAGCCTCACCCGGGAATATCGGCGGTTCATCCTG
>JALVCQ010000209.1 GCA_027009805.1 Bacteroidota bacterium | reverse complement strand
AACATCCGCTCGGGAAAGTGCGCCTCCTCGACGTCGCCTTCGGGCTGAACCGCCGCCTGCCGGCCCCCGGCCACGGCCACACCGTCAATCCCTTCAACTACTCATGGAACAAACCCTACCTTTCCAATCACGGCGCCTCGCAAAAACACCTCTATCTGCCCGGCCGATGGGACGCCTCCCGCAGCATCCTGCCCACCGGCCCCAGCGGCATCCCCGCCAGCCCCTTCTATTGCAACCAGACCAGCGCTTACGTCAAGGGCGGCCTCCTGCCGGATGTGTTCTCCCGTTCCCAAATTCAGCATCGGGCGCTGCATACGACCCGCTATGTGCCGGAACGATAGCGGATAATCAAAGAGGCTGTTCGGGCGCCGAAGCGGCTTTGGCAATCCGGTGAGTAGGGTCACGGCATGGATTCCGCGGATATTTTCCACACCGTGATTTTTTTCCGTCGTAAAAACATGACGGCTCCACTACATTGCAGAGAGCATTAAGACATCAACTTAAACAGGCATGCGGGCGTTAAAGAAAATTTACATTTCCGCCATTTGACATTTTTTCGTAATATTGCCTCGATGTATGGGTCCGTTGTTAATAGCATTCGCTTCACGGCTCCCGAAAAATCAGAGGCCTGTAACTTCACGGGGGCCGGTCCGTTGAACCTATATACTCCTTCTATGTATTCCCAACACACGGTATGGAGGTTGCCCTTAGTGAACAATGGTTTGAACTTCATCCTCACAAGGATGGCATAAGGCCCTGTTTTTATCCTGTAAAATCTCCATCCGCCGGACGGCATCCATACGGATGAGAAGAGTAACAACGCATTTTAAATAGTAAAACCATGACGACAACCACCCACCCAATCGGTATGAAAACAGAATGGAAGGGGATGTATTGCCTTGCTTGGGGGCGGTGCAAGTGGCTCATTGCCGGTCTGAGCATTGTGCTGTTTTCCGCCTGCAAGAAAAAAACGCCGTCGCCGCCGGACGATCGAGCCATCATATCGGCGAAGATTATCACCTCCGGGAAAAAGATTCCCAGTCTGGGCGACCTCTGGCTCAGCACATGGGCGTCGGACGACAACCTCTACGTCTCATGGGGCGACGGCGTAGGCCCCGGCACCTGCTACCCCATTATGGCCGAGACGCCCGATCCGGATTCGGCCCTGACCATCAGCGGCTGCGACCCCGAACCGATTATTTTCTGTGAAGATTTCTGCGGCGTCTTTTCTTGCGACGGCGTAACGCCCTATGCGCCTTGCGTGCTCACGCAGGCGGGGGTGTTCCGGCTGGAAGGGCCCGTCGATCAGTTCAGCGGATGCGACCGGGAACAATGCATTCGGAGCATTCATATTCCCAGCGGCATTCCGCAATTTAAATACGGCACCGACCCCACCACCCGACGCGGCGACAAGCCTTCTTCCTTACTCTTCTATAACGGAACGCTTTACTGGCACGGCCATCAGCTGATGGCATCCCCCCATTACGGCTATATCGCCTATTCGACGGACTATGGAAAAACGTGGACGGAAGTGCCCAACTCGCCCTGGACCGAAGAAAGCAACTTTCGGGTCCTGATGCTCATCAACATGGGCAAGAACTATGCGCTGAACACCGACGGGTTTGTATATGGCCTGGGCATCCACGGCGAACTGATGTGGCCGCCCGCTAATCAACAAGTCTATCTGGCCCGCGTGCCGAAAGACTCCATTGCCCACTACAACGCCTATCGCTATTTCACCGGCCTCGACGCCGACAGCGTTCCCCAATGGTCGAAAGAGCAAACCGATGCTGCTCCGCTGCCCAATCTGACGACGGTGGGCTTGGGGGCCGCCATGTATCATCCCGGGGTGAAAAAATATCTGTTTCTGGCCCTGCCGGAACAGAACGGCGAAGCGGCCCTCACCCTCTTCTATGCCGACAAGCCGTGGGGGCCCTGGCGTGTGGTCCAGCGCTTCGACGGCGAAGTTTACATCCCCGGCGTCATCACCAAAGACACCGGACCGAAATCCTTCTATTTCACGGCGGCCGGCGGCGGCGGGGTGGGCAACACCTATCAACTCACCATCGCCAAAATTGAAATGGAATTGCCATGAACGCCCCGATCGGCCTCCGGGAGGAAGCGGGCCTTCGCCGACATCAACGGGGTCTGAGATGGTCATGGGTATGGACCATGGTGATATTGTTGCTTGGCTGTAAAAAAGAAATAGAAGGGCCGGTGGACGACGCTTACCGACCGCCTGACGGCGGCCCTAATCCCTATGTGCTGGTGTCGGCCCGCAAAGTGGAGCAGGTTATCGGTGATATCGACTTTGAGTCGTTGCTGCCCACCCGTCAACTGACCGAAAGTCGTTTCGGCCTGGCCCACACCGATTTAGGTGCTTCTTTTATGCACAAGGGGAAGCTGTGGTTCCTCTTCGGCGATTCCGATCCGGAGGCGCCGGGTTGGGACGCCTTTCACGACGACGCCGTTGCATTCACAACCGCCGATAAGGTGGAAGATTTCATGCTCACTTTTCTGACCAATCCCAACAGCGGACGGGGCTATCTGAACCCGCATATCCATTGTCCGGACGAAGGCGGCAGAGACTGCGTGGACCTGGGGGCGCTGAATGTGCCGGTGGCCGGAATCAGCGACGGGAACTCGATGTTTATATGGTTTACCACCGGCGGCGCAGAATACTCTCTGCTGGCCCGCTCCGACGACGACGGCCGCACCTACACCAAAGTCTATGACTTCGGCAACACACATTTCATTGATATGGCCGCCGCACTTTACCCGGACTCAATACCCGGACTTCCCGCCCTATCCGCCGGCGATCAATGGGTGCTCATCTTCGGCAGCGGCGATCACGCACATCATCACGTATATCTCGCCGCCGCTCCCTTGCACAGCCTGCAAGTCGGAAATCGGACGGCGGTGCGGTTTATGTCGGGATATAAAGACAACGGAGTCCTGAGCTGGTCGGCTAAGGAGTCGGATGCCGTCCCCCTGTTTCTCATCGAACACGGGCAAGGCCCCGGACTGATGTCGGAACTTTCGCACGGCTGGGGGTTCGGCGAGCCGCTTATCCATTACAACCGGACGATGAACCGCTGGGTGGCCACATATAATGCGGCCCGACGAACCATCCGAATGCGGACGGCCGAGCATCCGTGGGGTCCGTGGAGCCAATCAATCGTGATTTTCGACCCGACCGTGGATTACGGCCGCGGCCCCGCTTACGGCCGATATATCGGCGATGACCGAACACCCCGACTCGGAGGCCAGGGCGAACTCTACGGCCCCTATGTCATCGAGCCATTCACCCGCACCGACTCGAACGGCAACATCCAGCTATACTGGATGCTCTCTCCGTGGCAGCCTTATGTGGTGTTGTTGATGGAAAGCACCTTGCGAAGACGATAACTTTCAATCGCACACGTATGAAAATATCACTGTGGACAACAGCCCTCATCTTCGGATGGGGCATGACGGCGGCGGCACAGACGCCCCTTTATCCCGCCGCCGCGCCTCAGGTGATTGAAACACCGGACAGCGTGAAGATTCTTTTTCCGCAACAGGTGGGCATCGTATTACAGCGACGGCCCGGAAAGTTTTTCTCCGGCATTGCCCGCTTATGGGTGGGCAGCCATCCTATCCTTTCCATGCCGGCCGGCTATGACTTGCCTCCGTTCCTGGTGATGATGGATGATGACTCAGTGGGCGGTATCACCAATTGGCCGGCCTACCTCCTCCAACGCCGGGCCAACAATAACACCTGGCCGCAGGTGGGCGGCCGAGCCATGTGGAGCCGCTTCCTGGATTCCGCGCAATACGTGGGATATCAGATCGATGGCGACACCGTGCGGATTCAGACCACGGTGACCATCGACAGCTCGGTGGGCACCCTCGAATGGATCTTTATGCCTGTAACATCGATATTCGGATTGCAAAACTTTCAGGGAGTGGGATGGAAGGTGCGCCTCACCGGTTTACCCCGGGCCGTCTGGCTCAGCATTTACGAGCCGATAGCCACTCGAAACGGTGATTGGGTCTTTGCGCAGCTGTGGGGAAGATGGTTCGAGATGCAAATCGGCGACACCCACCAATTCCATTTCGACGAGCCTAAATGGTATTTTGCCGACATGCAACCCTTTTATTTCGCCGCCGGCGGTCAGGGCGTTGCCATGGGGGGGTGGGCCGACGTCATCGGCGCCCTGGTGGAAAACGACCAAGAAGCGGGCCGTCACTTTCTTCTGTCCCACATTCCGCTGGGCAAGGGGAACGTCCGCGAAACTCCCATGAGGTTCTGGATATGGCGAAATCAAGGGGTGGGCGACAAATGGGCCGCCGTGAATGCATGGACCGCCGCCTACGACACCATCGGCGCCGCCTATCGCCAATCCTTGAACCTCGGCCAAACCATACCCCAACCAACCATCTTCTGGGGACAACCCACCGCCGATTATTTTGAGCGCTATCATCTGGGGCAGGTGGACACCTTCTGGCTGGATGATTTCCGGCGAAATCAGCTGCCGACCCTGGCGGAGAAAGGCTTCCGGGTGATTTTTCTCCACACGCCCTGGGAAAGCGACGCCGACCATCCGCCAAGCGATTATCTGACCGGCAGCGGCTGCTGGGGATCGGGAAACGCCCCCTGGCGCTTCTCCGTCAGCCCGGCAATCGGCGGGAAAGAACGCATGAAATCTTTGATTCAAAGGGCGCATCAACTGGGGGTGAGAATCGTCTTCTGGTCATCCCCCGGCCACCTTTCCAACTCTTCTCCCCTGTTGGTCCAACACCCCGAGTGGATTAAATGGCGATACACCGGCACCCCCGAAGATTTCGACTACGGCGACGTTACAGGCACCAGCCAACACGGCGGCTATTATCCTTATGCCATTCAGGAATATCAGCGGACATTCTCGGCATTGGGATACGACGGCATCTGGCAAGACTCCTACCTGACATTCGGGGTGCTTCCCGATTATCGGGAACAGCAACCCAACCCCACTCTTTTACGCAGCACAGCCATGCAGCAAGCATTCTGGACCATGGGCATGACCGAGGTGTATATCGAAGGATGCGGCCCTCTTGGACTCTCGTCCGGCGGCTACGGACATGAACCGCCCATCCCCGCCGATCTGAACGCTATCCGCGGCAAGGAATACGGCCTCTATCGATACGTAGCCGACCTATATCCCGAACCCGCTCCTTATTATCGTGCGCTGGCCTCAGGCGGCGCCATCGGCGTAGCCAATCTGGAAGAACTACAAAAGCTGAACCCGCAGGACGCCGCAAAAATCAAGCAGGCCAACCACGACTACATTCAAGTGATGCCTCGAATGAAACACCGAACAGTGATCGGCTCGGGAAATCAATGGCAAGGAACAGCATGGCGAGACAGCACCGGCAGCATAACGACGCTGTTTGCTTTCGAAACTTTCTCCTATCCCATCAATGGAACGTCCATCGTCCAGGACATTACCGCCGACAGCATCTTTACCGTCACCGGGCGGCTCGCTACCCGCCCATTTCACACCTACCTCATCGGCGACACCCTCACCGGCATCCCGCGCCGCACCACCGCCGTCCGCTTTGAGCCGCCTCAAAGCCACCCCAACCCGTTTCAACACGCCACCACCATTCGCTATCAACTTCCGCATTCCGGCGTCATCACCCTGACCATCTATGACCAAGTCGGACGGCCCGTCCGCACGCTGGTCCGCCAACGGCAAAAAGCAGGCACCTACGCCGTTCGGTGGGACGGCACCGACGAAACCGGACATCCCGCACCCAACGGCTTCTACATCTGCCGTCTGCAAATCGGCTCCACCCGAACCGCCGCCTCCAAACTCCTGCTGCGGAGAATGACCCATTAGGCGATGACGAATTGGTAAATTGATATTATTCACCCCTGCTTGAAAATCTCCGATACGACACGACCATTCCCAGCGGTTTTTCCGTAAGTTTACCGATGGTAAACTACCCCCCCATGAAACTGTTTCTGACGTTCATTGGCTTAGTTAATGCCGCCTACATGCTGATTGACGGGATTTACGTCATCATAAACGGCAAGTATATCGGACCCGAAAAACCCGGTCCGTGGGCGCGCCTTTTTTCCACGTTACACATTGACGTATTCAAGCTCGGGCCGATGTTTATCGGCTTCGGCTTGCTGTGGTTCCTGTGGGTGTATGGCTTGCAAACAGGGCAAAGCTGGGCTTACCTTTACGGCATCATCCTGTCGCTGGCCACGCTCTGGTATCTGCCCTTCGGGACAGTGATTGCGCTTACAACCGCCATTTTGCTTGTGATAGGCAAAAACAACTTGGGTATGTAACTTCATGAAAATTGAGTTGTCTGAATTGAAACATCGACAAACGTCCTCCCTTGCATTTTCCCATGAAAAACCTCTTGTTCCAGAGCCTCTGGCTTCTGCTGCCGACATGGGCGTTGGCGCAGGCCGACTCGCTGAAAGGCCTCCAGACCGAAACCTTCTTGCATCCCGCCGATGGATTTACGGCCTACACGCTCAAAAAAGGCGAGTTTGTCTATAACCAATCGCCCTTTACGCTCCCGTTGCCCAGTTGGGCCTGGTGGGGCATCACCGATCGCATCACGGCGGAAATCGACCTGCTTCCGCTCATTGGCGGCCTTTTTCAAGCGCCCCACCTGCCTGTGCCCAGCTTCAACTTCCGATTCAGGCTGGCGAACCAACACCACTGGAAGCCCGCCATCGCCTTTGAAACCATGTATCAGCACCTGTGGAATCAGACCACGCAATCCGACCAACCCAACGCCTTCATCAGCCGAAAAGGCAACAGTTGGTACAACCACCTGAATTTCAGTTGGCGCCTTCATCCCACATTATACGTCCATTTATCCCTTGGGGCAACCTACGCAGAGAACCTCCATCTCAGCAACAACGACTCGCTCCATTTGATAGAGAAATGCTACCCCCGATCATTCACGCCCGACGTGAATGTGAGTATCGATTACCGATGGAAGCCATGGATAAGCCTGCATGCCACCGGCGCTTACGGCACCACGTTCGTGTATCTGGATAACGTCCCCCGGAAGCAACAAATTTCCTACGGATTCAGGATCGCCCCTTTTTACAAAAACCGATGGGGCATCTTACGCACGTTCCGGGCGGAAGTTATCGGGTTCATCATCTATTTGCCGGACATTCAGGAATCCATCCAGTCCATCATCCCGATATTTCCCTACTTTTACTGGCAATGGGCAATTT
>JALVCQ010000208.1 GCA_027009805.1 Bacteroidota bacterium | reverse complement strand
GGGGCGAGAATGTCCGAGACTGGCTGTGGGTCGGCGATCATGTGACTGCTATCGACCGCATCTTTCATCAGGGTGCCCCCGGACACACCTACCTCGTAGGCGCCCGAAACGAATGGCGCAACATCGACCTCGTCCGAACAATATGTGACCTCACCGATGAATATTTGGGACGTCCCCGCGGCACCAGCCGGCGCCTCATCACCTTTGTGAAAGACCGGGAAGGACACGACTTCCGCTATGCCATCGATCCAAGCACTACGGAAGCCCTTGGATGGCGCCCCGCCCAATCGATGACGGAAGGGCTCCGGAACACCATCGAATGGTATATGACCCAACAAGAATGGGTCGCTCAGGTGTTGTCCGGAGAATACCGGCACTTTTTTGAACGGCACTATAAAAGCCGGTGGCACGCATGAAAGGAATCGTCTTGGCCGGAGGGGCGGGCACGCGCCTGGCCCCCCTTACCACAGCCGTCAGCAAGCAGCTGATGCCGGTCTATAACAAACCGATGATCTATTATCCGCTTTCCACCCTGATGAGCGCCGGTATTCGGGACATTCTGATCATCACCACGCCGGACAGTCAGGCGCTGTTCCGGCGTCTGTTGCTGGACGGCAGTCAGGTGGGATGCGCCTTTTCGTATGCGGTGCAAGAAGCCCCGCGTGGACTGGCGGACGCCTTTCGGGTGGGGCGGGCGTTCATCGGTGACGACAGCGTAGCGCTCATTCTGGGCGACAACATCTTTTTCGGCTATGGATTGGGGCGCCTCCTCCGCTCGATACGTGAGCCCGACGGCGGGGTGATCTTCGCCTATCGGGTGCGAAACCCCGAAGACTACGGCGTGGTAGTGTTTGATGCCGCGGGCAAGGCCGTCGATATTATCGAAAAGCCGCGGCCGGCGCCTTCGCCTTATGCCGTTCCCGGCCTCTATTTCTACGACAATACGGTGGTGGACATCGCCGCAAGCCTCAAGCCGTCGGCACGGGGCGAGCTGGAAATCACCGACGTCAACCGGACCTATTTGCAGCACGGCAAGCTCCACGTGAAGGTGTTGGGCGCGGGCGTAGCATGGCTGGACACCGGCTCGTTCGACACGTTGATGAAAGCCGCTCACTTCGTGGAAGTGCTGGAAGCCCGTCAAGGCATCTTGGTCGGCTCCATCGAAGAAGTGGCCTACCGCATGGGTTATATCTCGGCGGAAGAATTGGAAAAAGCCGCCCTTCGATATGGCAAAAGCGCTTACGGTCAGATGCTGTTGAATTTGATTCAGGACCCGCCTTTGCCGTTGTAGCCGTCGTCTTTCATATATTGTTGCAGAGACGAGGGATTGGGCGCCACCAGAAAAGCCCGTCGAATGCCCGCCGCCCGCGCCGCCGCAATATCCCGGGGTTGATCGCCGAACGCCAGCGAAGCGCCCGGGTCCACATCATACATGGCCAAGGCTTTCTGAAACAATCCCGGCGCCGGCTTGCGACACAAACACGCCGACACCGAAGGATGATGCGGACAATAAAAAAAACCAGTAACAGGCGCACCCTCTTCGGCCAGGGCCTTCCGCAGGCGCTCGTGAAAACGGCGGACGTGCGCATGCGTGTAAATACCCTTTGCAATCCCGCTCTGGTTGGTAATCACAATGAGTAAATAGCCCGCCCGAACGAATGCCCGCAGGTCGGGGACGATGGCCCGGTTAAGTCGGAAGTGCGCAGGAAGGTAATTATAGTCGCCGCGCTCCTCGACCAACACGCCGTCCCGGTCCAGAAAGACCGCCTTGCGGCTCCCGCCCGTCAACGGTTATCGCAAAATAAAGTTGATGGGAAGGTTCACCCGCACCCGCACGGGCCGGCCCCGTTGCTTACCCGGCTTCCAGCGCGGCATCGACTTAATCACCCGAACAGCCTCTTTGTTCAGCCCTTCCGTCACGCCCTTCAACACCCGAACGTCGGTGATGGAACCGTCTTTTTCCACCACGAAGGTGACAAACACCCGGCCCTGAATCCCTGCTTCTTTCTCCATCCGCGGATAACGGATGTTTTTCTGGATATATTCATACATCTTCTGAATCCCGCCGGGAAATTGCGGACTCTCTTCCACGACGATGAAAATCTGTTCTTCCTGCACCGGCTCTTCTTCTTCCACTTCGATATCCACCGTGTCGGTCTCTTCGATTTCGACGTCTTCGATTTCCGGCTGGTCCTCCTCGATTTCTTCTTCATCTTCCACCACCTTCACTTTAGGCGGAATCTTGGGCGGCGGCGGAAGTTCCTTCTGCTTGGTCACGTCGGGAAGTTCTTCGTCTTCCTCGATGACGATATTGCTCTCGATGTTAAAGTCACTTTGGGGGTTGTAGGCGTATTGAAACGCCATGAGCACCAGCGTCAGCGTAATCGCCAGGCCGATTAAGAAATAAAGGCCCTGGCGGCGGTCCACATCAGCCTCGGGATATTTGCGACCAATCATAGTATGATAACGATTCTGGGGCTGTCAAATATATTGCTTTAAGGAGAAAGGGTTAAAAACGATAGACGTTTCCCACCACGCCCCGAAAGACGAGCCCGCCGGTGACGGCGCCGGCCGCGTTGGCTATCACATCCGCCTGGGCGTAATAGCGGCCCGGAATGAAAATCTGGGCGACTTCAAGGCCCAATCCCATCAGCGCGGCAAAAAGCACCGCCCCCGTCATGGCATGCCGACGCAAGAACTTACTTTTTCGCTGCCGCGCCCACCACACAGCCGTCAGGTAGGTCAGCAGCGCATACGACACAAAGTGCGTAAAGAGGTCGAACGGCACCGCCCCCCACATCTTGAAGGACAACTGCTGAAAAGAGGCTCCCGTGCCCACCGAGATGAACACAATCCACGCCAACCATCCGCCCACCATCACGGCATCCCGTATCATCCCGACGCCGGACTAAGCAATCAGCTGCCGATACTGCTCGGCGGTGAGCAACGCATCCCATTCATCCCAATCGGAAGGACGAACCTTGACGATCCATCCTTCTCCGTAAGGGTCCTCGTTAATCTTTTCCGCCTCGCTGGTGAGGGTCTCATTGGCTTCCAGCACCTCACCCGACAGCGGCGCATACAGATCGGCCACGGTTTTCACCGCTTCGATGGTGCCCAGCACATCGCCCCGTCCCACCGTTTCTCCCACCACTTCCACCTCCACATATACAATATCGCCTAACTCTTTTTGTGCATAGTCGGTGATCCCGATCACCACCACATCGCCTTCCCGACGGGCCCATTCGTGTTCGGAAGTGTAGCGCAAATCTTCGGGAATATTGACAGGATCAGCAGCCATAACGTTGTGATGCATTTTATGCGGGCGAAAATAAAGGGATGCTTTTCATTTGCCCCCTTGCGGGTAAAAAGCCGGTTTATCTGTCAACAAGTAGGGGAGAGGAGAGATGCCTTACACCCGATTATCCGCATCCGGAAAGATAACGGTGGGCGTATGCTTCGCCGCCTCGTCGGGAGCGATCCACCCGTAAGCTACGATAATCACGATGTCGCCCACCTGACATTTGCGCGCCGCCGGTCCGTTGAGGGAGATGGTCCCGCTTCCGGCCGGGGCTTTGATGACATAGGTTTCCAGCCGCTCGCCGTTGTTGACGTTCACCACCTGCACCCGTTCATGCTCGTAAATTCCCGCAGCCCGCATCAGTTCTTCGTCAATGGCGATGCTCCCGACGTAATTCAAGTCGGCCTGCGTCACCCGCACCCGATGAATCTTTGCTCGCATTACCTGAATCAACATGCCTCCTTACTATTTTTCCACAAGGACATTATCAATTAAACGCACGCCTTCCACATAAACAGCGGCGCAAAGTAAGCAATTCCCTTCCACAACGGGTTCAAGAGTCAACGGGTCCACCGCTTCGAGATATTCCACCTGAACGCCCGCCGCTTCCAGCATTTGCCTGGCCTGCTGAACCGCCTGCGGAATCGGGACGTCCGCCTCGATTGCTTCCCGTGCCTGAGAAAGGGCTTTCGGAAGCAACGCCGCCCGGCGCCGTCCTTGCGGAGAAAGCCGCACATTCCGCGAACTCAACGCCAAACCGTCGTCATCCCGCACCGTGGGCAAGCCGATCACTTGAAGACCGGGAAAAAGGTCACCGGCCATCCGCTCGATAATCCGCCACTGCTGGTAGTCTTTTTGGCCAAAGTAAGCCCGATCGGGGCGCACCGCTTCAAAAAGCCGCCGCACAATGGTGATCACTCCTTCAAAATGCCCCGGACGGAATCGCCCTTCCAGCACTTCGGCCAGCCGACCCGGCCACCACCGCCGATCGACCTGAAACCCCGCCGGATACATTTCTTCATGCGAGGGCGCAAACACCACGTCCACCTTCTCATCTTGCAGCAGTGTGAGGTCCCGCTGGAGGTCGGAGGGGTATGTTTCCAGATCCTCGGGCTGGTTGAATTGCGTGGGATTGAGGTAAATACTGACGACCACGGTGGGGTTGTCTTTCCGCGCCCGCCGTATCAAGGAAAGATGTCCGGCATGCAACGCCCCCATAGTGGGGACGAATCCCACCGGCCGCGGCAACCCCGCCAATGCCCGGCGTAACGTCAGAATGTCTCGGATAACCTGCACAACGCCAATTGGGTTTATTCCGGCAAGCCCACAAAGGTAAAAGGACCGGTAGTCAGTTAACATTCTTTTTGTTACTTTGCAGATGCAATAGCGGTGTATATCGTTGTAATGTGGGAGAATACGGGTGCACAAAATAGTCTCTATTTCTAATGACGGCTCCATCTCCATCGAGTAATGAACGCTCACCGTTAAGAATTGCGCTCATCTTACAGGAGCTCAGTCCTTTTGTGGAACTCACTCCGCAAGCGGCGATCACGTATCGTTTTATACAATGGTTGGCCGGACAGGGGCACGATCTGCGGCTTTTCATGCCCCGGTATGGCCTTATCAACGAGCGAAAGTTTCGGCTGCATGAAGTCATTCGTCTTTCGGGCGTTCATATCAACGTCATGGACGAAGACTTTCCGATGCTGATCAAAGTGGCACCGCTGCCGGGCGTGAAACGGATGCAGATGTATTTTGTGGATCATGAAGAGTTTTTCCGCCGGAAATTTGTGTTCGTCGATGAGGCCAAAAACTTTTTCTCTGACAACGCCGCCCGGGCGGTATTTTACAGCAAAGGTGTGTTGGCGGCGCTGCGCATCCTCGGGTGGATTCCCGACATTATCCACATTCAAGGGTGGTTTGCCGCCACAGCGCCGCTGGTGATGCGCACTTTTTATCAGGGAGAGCCTTTCGTGGAAGAATCGAAAACCATTCTGGAAATCACAGATGGACAATATATTCAGCATCCCCTCGGGAAGGATTTTATTGACGTGTTGAGTATGGATGACGTGCCTGACGAGATGTTGGCATATATTCAAGAGCCCAAGGTGGGCGACCTCTATACCCTGGGGGCCGGATTGTCGGACCTGACCCTATGGAACCCCCATCGAAAGCGGGGTATGAAAACCTATCGAAAGTTAATTGAGCAGCATGCGAAGCGCTTTGAAGACATCTTCCAGAAAGTGGATCCCGATAAACCGGAGGCGACCTATTTTTCGACATATCAACAATTGCTGCATCCGGAGGAATAAGGCGCAAGGATGGATTGTTGCTTTCTTTTCGGCCGCCGTCATTTTATGGGGGGGATGTGAAGGTGGTCCGTGGGATATGGTGCAGCCGGACGGGCCCCATCCCGGCGCGCTCAAGCGGGTCACCATTCCGGTGACGATGACGGCTGTGGCCGACACCGCTGCGCCAACGGCCCGCCCGGTCAAGGGGGCGCCCTTAGGATGGCTGTTTGACAATCATTTTGGCTGGGCCCGCTATGAAGCGGCCGCCTTTCCGGACTTGCCGGTGGGGCAGCCGATTGTCAAAGACTCGACCGCTTTCGACTCGGCCGTCATCGAAGTCGTCTTGCGGTCGGCCGCGGGCGTCGAAGGCGCCTCTACCCCCGACTCCATGCGCTTTTCAGTATATGCGCTGGATGAAGAGGTGCCCGTTGACTCTTCTTTTCCCCTTCATAAGCGCTGGCATACATCAGAATGGTGGGGCTCGCTTTCGGTGGCCTACAATGCCCAATTGGGCGGCTTTGCCATCCCGATGTCCGACGGTCCGGCCCGGCGCATTTTTCAGGCTTACTATGCCCGCGACTCCGTCTCTAACGACTGGCTGCGAAAGGTGCTGAAAGGGGTCTATCTTGCCGTGGATTCTCCTGCGCAATCCCTCAGCGGGCCGAGTGGATGGCTTGCCCACGTCGTATTTGAAGGCACGGCCCGTTCCGGCATCCGAATCTATTTTTCCGATTCGCTTTCGCTGTTCCTTCCCTTCTCGCCAAGGGCCGCTTATCCTTCGTGGCAATACAATCGGCAAGGCGCCACCATCGACAACGTCATCGCAGGCAACGATTCGCTTCCGCTGTGGCTCAGCCCGGGCGGGACGCAACTGCGGGTGCGCTTCCCTTCGCTCTCTTCCTATTTTGAAGGCGACCCGCACCGGATGACCGCCCATCAAGCCACCCTTCACCTTCCTTTCCGGCAAACGTCTCATGATTACGTGCTGATCATGCCGCCCCGCCTCACCCTGACTACGCCCAACGGCATCGAGCCGGCGGAGTTAAGTTCGCCCCTTTATGGATTTCATCCGGAAGGCTCCGAAGCGCTTTTTCACCTGCCGTTATACTTTCACGATTCGCTGTTGAAGAACGACGGAGGCATCCTTTTCATAAATTTGCCGGGTTCGGGAGCGGCTGATCCTGCGCGTGTCTGGTGGAGTGATACGTCGCAGGCGAAGCCTCGCCTGGAAGTGACTTATTCTGAAAACTAATGCGGACGTGATCGGCTACGTGGTGCCTTCCTCGGCGGCGGCTCAAATGGCGCAATTATTACCGCCGGACAAAGTCCTGTTTCGAGTGACCCGTGAGTCGGAAGAATGGTGGGTCAGCCGTCATCGGGTGCCCGACCCGCCGGCCGGCGTGGAAGTGTATGAGAGTGAACATCCGTTTTTGCTGGTGAGTCGGGCCTTCCGCAAAGCAAACACCGTGATTGCTGTTCGGGATGCTGTGATCGGCCACGGCGGGTTTACCATCATCGCCGGGCCGTGCTCGGTGGAATCACCCGACCAGATGGACACGCTCGCCGCCCATCTGTCGGCCTCGGGCGTTCGCCTGATGCGAGGCGGCGCTTTTAAGCCCCGCACCTCGCCCTATTCTTTTCAGGGGCTGGGCATAGAGGGGTTGCAGC
>JALVCQ010000207.1 GCA_027009805.1 Bacteroidota bacterium | reverse complement strand
CGGGTCGCAAGCCGGCTTCGGCGGCGGGCGTTTCGGGCACCACCTCCTGCACCGAAAAGGCCAGCTGCGGCGTGATGAAGTTTTTCAAGGCGCCGTGTCGAATCTCGCTCAATGGTCCGTCGGTAATGGCTATGTCGAGGGTCTCTCCGCCGCGCACCACCGTGAGGGTCACCGTGTCGTCATTCAGCCAATACGTGCTTTTGAACAAATCTTCGAGATAACGCACCGGATGACCATTCACCGCCACAGGCACGTCGCCCGGCTGCAAACCTGCTTCGACGCCGATGCTGTCGGGCCATATGCCCTGCGGGAGCTGTGCTGTGGGCGTGCGCGCCTCGCCCTGCGAAAAGGTCAGCAAGCCCAGAAGCAATACCCCGAGGATGAAGTTCATGATCACACCGCCGCTCATCACAAGCAAGCGTTGCCATGCCGGCTTGGCCCGGAACTCCCACGGCTGCGGCGGCCGGCCCATGCTGTCGGTGTCCAGCGACTCATCGATCATGCCGGCAATCTTCACATAGCCGCCCAGCGGCAGCCAGCCGACGCCGTATTCCACGTCGCCCACCTTTTTCCGAAACAGGGCAAAGCCTCCTATGTCATAAAACAAATAGAATTTTTCGACCTTCATCCCAAACCAGCGTGCCGCCAGAAAGTGACCCAATTCGTGAATAATCACGATGATGGACAGACCCGCCAGCAGCTGCAGGATCATCACAAGGGTAGGACTCATACAGAATGATTTAACGCTTGGCGCACAGCCTGGTCGGTTTCCAGCAGTTGGGCCAGGGTGGGCTGTTCGATAAACGGCACCGATGCCATGCCCCGTTCGATCAGGCGCGGAATGTCTGTAAATCGGATTTTTTGCTGCAAGAAAAGATGCACGGCCACCTCGTTGGCGGCATTGAGGGCACAGGGGCGGTTGCCGCCTTCTTTCAGGGCGGCGTAGCAGAGGTCCAGCGCCGGGAAAGCGGCCCGGTCGGGTGCTTCAAACGTCAGCGGCGACACCTCGGGCCACTCATAGGGGGGAAATTCGAGCGGCAACCGCTGGGGAAACGCCAGCGCATATGCAATGGGTACTTTCATATCGGGCCAACCCAGCTGCGCCTTGACGCTGCCGTCGCGCCACACCACCATCGAATGAATGATCGACTGCGGATGGACCACCACCTCGATTTGTTCGGGCGGGAGGTCAAACAGCCAGTGGGCTTCGATGACTTCCAGGCCTTTGTTCATCAGCGTGGCCGAGTCGATGGTGATTTTGGCGCCCATGTCCCAGTTGGGATGCCGGAGGGCCTGGGCGGGGGTTACGGTATGTAGGCGTTCCGCCTTCCAACCGCGGAAGGGCCCGCCCGATGCGGTCAACACAATCTTGTGCAGGGCTTCGCGGGGTTCGCCGATGAGGCATTGAAAGATGGCCGAATGTTCGGAATCGACCGGCAGAATGGGCACGCCCTTTTCCCGGGCCGCCGCCATAATCAACCCGCCGGCAACCACCAGGCTTTCCTTGTTGGCCAACGCCACCGGTTTCCCTTCGGCAACAGCCGCCCACGTCAGCGGCATGCCGGCGGCCCCCACCACTGCATTCAGCACTACATCGACCTCCGACAGCCCCGTGACCCATTGCATGGCTTCCGCCCCGGCAAAGACCTTCACCGGCAGGTCGGCCAGCGCATCGCGCACCTGCGGAAACAGGTCTTCTTTTCCGATGACCACCGCATTCGGGCGGAATCGACGGGCCTGCTCGACCAGCCGCTCGGCCCGCGAATGGGCCGTGAGGGCCGCCACCGAGAACCGCTCGGGATGCGCCGCCACAATGTCAAGGGCCTGCCGCCCGATAGAACCGGTCGAGCCCAACACCGCCACTCCCCGCTTATCCATGGGTCCGATTTGAAGGAATCAACGCCAGCAGCGCATCCGCCACCTCCCGATGATTGGCCAGCCGCGGCGGCTTGTTCTGGCCGCCCAGCTTGCCGGCCTGTTTCAAGTATTGCGTAAACGTCCCTTCCGGCAAGGGATAAATTCGAGGGACATCCAGGATTTCCCCGCGCACCAGATCGGCATAGTAAATATTTTGCTGAGCCAGCGCTTCGTGCAGATAGCGGGCCACCTGGGCGACATCCGGCAGGCCGCCTTTTTCCAGCTCTAAAAACCACTCATAGCGCGGTTTTTCGCCTGCCGCTGTGGGCACATAGGGCGCCACGTGAAACTCCCGCAGGCGCAACCCGAAGGTGCGGGCTGCTTCGGTCATCGCCTGTTCCACTTCCTCGGCGATCACGTGCTCGCCAAACGCCGAGATGAAATGATGCGTCCGGCCCGTCACCTTAATTCGAAACGGATTCAGTGAGGTAAAACGCACCGTATCGCCCAGCAGATAGCTCCACAGCCCTGCATTGCTGCTGATGACAACGGCATAATTCACGCCTGCATCCACGTTGTCGAGCGCATACCGCGGCGGGCGCGGGTCGTGCAGCCGCTCCACGGGAACAAACTCGAAAAACATGCCCGCATTCACATTCAGGAAAAGTCCTTCCTCCGGATCGGCCGTATCCTGATAGGCGATGAAACCCTCGGACGCCGGATAGGTTTCGATCCATTCCACGCCGGGCCCCACCATTTCCGTCAACACCGCCCGATAGGGCTCGAAATTCACCCCACCGTGGATGACCACCTCCAGCGACGGAAACACCTCTTTGACCGTGGACTTGCCCGTTCGTTCCAACAGCACCTCAAAATAGTTCTGAAGCCACGGTGGAATGCCGCTGATCAGCGTCATGGGAGCGTTCAGCGTTTCCTTGACAACGGCCTCGATTTTTTGCTCCCAGTCTTCGATCATATTCACCTCGAAGGAGGGCAGGCGGTTGCGCCGCAGATAGGCCGGAATGTGATGATGCACAATGCCGGAAAGCCGTCCGGTGAGGATGCCGCCCACCGGTTCCAGCTCGGGCGTGCCCGATAGGAAGATCATCTTGCCCTCCACCAGTCGGCTGTCGGGATGCCGCTGCAAATAGGCCAGCAACACGTTACGGGCGGTGTTCAGATGCGACGGCAGCGAAGCCTTCGTCAGCGGAATGTATTTCACGCCCGAGGTGGTACCCGACGTCTTGGCGAAATACAGCGGCCGGCCCGGCCATAAGACATCCGCCTCCCCGGCGATAATTCGCTCTATGTAAGGTTTCAGGCCTTCATAGTCTCGAATGGGAACGGTCCGCCGATAGTCGTCGTAGGTCATGATGTCGTGAAACCCGTGCGCTTTGCCGAAGGCGGTATATTCCGCTTCGGCCAGCAGCGCATGCAGCGTCAACGACTGATAATAGACCGCCGACTCCTGTTCACGTCGATGCCGACGCGCATACCGCCGCGCCAGCCACCGGGCGCCCCATTGCTTGATCGTCAATGCCGCTTGTCGGTTAAATGGCCTCCTGTTGGCGCGGAAAGACTATCTTCCACAGGCCCCGCACATCGCCCATCTGAAAGCCCACCGCTTGATCTTGCGGATAATACTGCTGAATGAGAATGTAGTCTTCTTCCGCAATGTCTTTGCCCGGGGTGCCGTGACAGCGCAAACACCCCGGCATCGCAATAGGAATGGGCGCATAAAACGTAACGGCCTCGTCGCCCTTCCGCAACACCGGCTTAAAGGGTTCGCCGGCCTTGCGCATCGCTTCATAGCGCTGAATCAGGCTGACCTCGAAAGAATCAGCGGCATTGGCCGGATTACGCGGCCGATGCGACACCCGCCGCACCAACGCATCATGCACCTCCGACAGCGAATCCAACAACAGCGGCGCTTTTCCGGCACACACCGACAGCGCCTGCGACACACCGCCCTCCTGCATCGCCTTCATCAAATGGCCCTTTAACGTCTTAAAGGCGGCGGCGGTGATGGCTTTTCCTCGTTGGAGATACGCCGAATCGGGCATGGTTTGCTCGACAACGGCCTCCCGTCCGCCGGCCGTATCAGCCGCCTCGGCGGCCTCCGACGGACGCTCCTTGGGGCCGCAGCCAAACGTCAGGAGCATGCCCGCAATCCATACAACACCCTTTCGAGACAGCATAAATTCCGCTTGTTTATCGTCGCGGCAAAACTACAACGCCCCCACGCCGCAAAACCACCCGCCTTGCGACCCGCTTACTTTCCCCGACGGCTATGCACCGCCTTCCATATCTTCCAGGGCGATGTGATAGGCCGGGCGGCTCACGCGGCTGATGAATTTCGCCAGCCGGAAAACCTGCTCCACGTAGCCGTATTCGTTGTCATACCACACGTAAACGGTCGCCGAGCGATACTCCGGCTGGACAATCGTGGCCGCACCGTCCACCACACTGGCATAGGGCGATCCGACGATATCGGAAGAGACCAGCTCCCGGGAACTGGAAAACTCGATCTGTTCGGCCAGCGGCCCCTGAATGGAGGCCTTCCGGAGGGCGTTGTTGATGGCTTCCACGCTGACGTCCTTGTCGAATTGGAGATGGAGTATCGCCAGGGAGCCGTCCGGCGTAGGCACCCGCACGGCGTTCCCCGTGAGTTTGCCTTTCAGGCGCGGAAGGGCTTTGGCCACAGCTTTGCCGGCTCCGGTTTCGGTGATGACCAGGTTCAACGGCGCCGCCCGTCCCCGCCGATACTTTTTGTGGAAGTTGTCCAGCAGGTTCTGATCGTTGGTGTAGGAGTGGATTGTTTCAATGTGGCCGTGAACAATCCCGAAGCGGTCGTCCAGCACTTTCAACACAGGCACGATGGCATTGGTGGTGCATGAAGCCGCCGTTACGATGCGCTCATCCCCGTTGAGGATTTTATGGTTGACGCCGAACACGATATTGGGCAGGTCGCCTTTGCCCGGCGCGGTAAACAGCACCTTATCGACGCCCGGCGCTTTGAGATGTCGGCCCAGGCCGGCGGCGTCCCGCCACACGCCCGTGCTGTCGATGACCAGCGCATTGTTGATGCCGTATTTCGTGTAGTCGATCTGGTCGGGCGTGCCGGAGTTGGCAATGAACCGAATCCGCTGGCCGTTGACAATCAGCGACATCGTGTCGGGATCGGTCTCGACAATGCCATAAAAAGGCCCGTGCACCGAGTCGTTCCGCAAAAGCTCGGCCCGTTTGGCCAGCTGGTCGGCATCGATTTTCCTCACCACCACCGCCCGCAAAATCAGCTGTTTCCCCAGCCCCGTGCTCTTGATCATCTTACGGGCAATCAGCCGCCCGATCCGCCCGAACCCATAGATGACGGTGTCTTTCTCTTGCAGCTCTTGCTGGCTCTTAATCAGCGGGTCCAGCGTCCGATGCAGAAAATCTTCCAACGACTTTTCCTCCTTCTGTCTTTTCTTCCACTCGATGCCCAGCCGCCCGATGCCGATTTTCGACACCGGCAGGTTCATCCGTTGCAGCGCCCGGGCGATTTCCAGCGAGTCGTGCACCGTCAGGGTCACGTCGCTGACGTCCCGCGACAACTTGTGATAACGGATCACCATGTGCAGCGGCGTGTCTTTCAACGAACGCCGAAACAGGAACAATTCCACGCCCTGATTCAACCACAGGTCATACACAACATTCAGCAGCTCGGCGGCCGCGCGCTCTTGCGAAAGCCATTTGCGATAACCTTCGCCCATAGATGCATTCATAGCTGTTTATTTTTGCTTATAAGATTTCAGACAACGGAAAGGTCCGATCCACCGCAAACCCTTTTTTCGTCCGTTTCACCGTAGCGCATTCATGCACCGGATCATGTTCAAAAAAGAGGACGGCGTCATGTTCCACGGCAAACGAGAGCACCGCTGTTTTTTCCGCAAACGTGTCGAGCGGGCGGATGTCGTAGGCCATGATATAAGGAATCTTGACGTGCGCCGCCGATGGGATCAGATCGGCCATGTAAATAATGGTCTTGCCTTTGTAACGGATGATGGGCAAAATCATTCCGTCGGTGTGTCCATACAGCAGATGGAACGACACCCCGGGGAAAAATTCGTATGGCACGGTTAAAAAAGTGGTCGGATACAGCTCGGGAATGGGATCGATATTCTCGGGCAGGAATGATGCTTTTTCCCGTGGATTGGGATGGTGTGCGGTGTCCCATTGGGCCCGGCTCATCCAGACGGCCGCGTTCGGGAAGACGGCTTCGAAGCCGGTCCGGTCGGCGTTCCAGCGGACCGTCCCGCCGCAATGGTCGAAATGCAGGTGCGTAAGGAGGTGGTCGGTGATATCCGCCGGCGAAAAGCCGTGCCGGGCCAACGAACCTTCCAGCGAATCATCACCATGCAGATAATAAAAACCAAAAAAACGCTTGTCCTGTTTGTCGCCGATGCCGCTGTCGATCAGCAGCGCCCGATCGCCCTCCACCACCAACAGGCTCCGCATCGCCCACGAACACATGTTGTTGTCATCGGCGGGATTGAGGCGGTTCCAGATGCTTTTGGGCACCACACCGAACATGGCTCCGCCGTCTAACTTGAAAAATCCCGTATTGACCGAATAAAGCTCCATAAACCGCTCCTTTTAATATTCTATCATACAACATACGTTGATATGCCGTGCGGCGTGTGCGTCGTCGAGGCGGCCCGTGGGTGTGGTATGCGGTGCCGAGTGCACCACCTCAGGCTTGCTGTGGGCTTCTTCCACAATTTCTTTCACTGCTGCGATAAAGGCATCCAGCGTTTCGTGCGTTTCGGTTTCGGTGGGCTCGATCATCAACGCCTCGGGCACGATGAGTGGGAAATAGATGGTGGGCGGATGGAAGCCGTAGTCGATCAGCCGCTTGGCGATGTCGAAGGTGCTCACGCCGGTTTCTTTTTTCAGCGCCTGCGCCGACAACACACACTCATGCATCACAAACGGCGCCCGATAGGGGGCGTCCAGGACGTCCCGAAGGTGATGATAGAGATAGTTGGCATTGATGATGGCGTGTTTTGAGACTTCGGCCAGTCCCTTGCCGCCGTGAAACCAGATATAGGCCAGGGCGCGGATCATCATCCCGACGTTGCCGTGAAAGCCGTGCAGGCGCCCAATCGTATGCGAAGGCGTGTGCCAGACGAAGCGGTCGCCGTTTTTTTCCACGACACCGCCCGGCAAAAACGCCGCCAGCGCCTTGGTCACGGCCACGGGCCCCGCCCCCGGACCACCGCCCCCGTGCGGCGTGGAAAAAGTCTTGTGCAGGTTAAAGTGCATCACGTCGAACCCCATAGCCGCCGGCTCGGCAATCCCCATCAGGGCGTTCATATTGGCGCCGTCCATATACATGAGGCCGCCCGCCTGATGGACCAGCCGGG
>JALVCQ010000206.1 GCA_027009805.1 Bacteroidota bacterium | reverse complement strand
GATGGCCATTCTCCGTCCGCCAGCGATATTGAGACAGTCCGCCCCCGGGATTGACCTGCCAGCCGATTGCCAGCGTGTCTTCACCAGTGCTATTTGGCTCGAAAAGGCCGTTGTTTTCAAAGCCGTCGGCCCATGGCGCCACAGCGGCAGCCGGCAACACCTCAACCGTTTTTACCAGCGTATCATTTTCCGGATAATTGTCGGGTCCGTAAGAGACCACCACCTGAACGGAATAGGTTCCGATGGGCAGTGTACAGCCGGATGGGGTCAAGGTTACGGTTCCGCCCGGCCACAGCGTATCGGTGAGGGTATGCGATCCTGAACATACGCTGACGCCGTTGGTATCCACTGCATAAGAAAACGAGCTTCCGCTGGGGAGGGTGGCGCCGGCGTTGGATACGGTGAAGAGGAAGGAGCCGTTTCCGCCGACCGGGCAAATTTCCTCCGCCATTGAAAGGGTGGCGAGGTCGGGTTCCACTTCTTTTATCTGAATATTGTCCAGCGCCATATCGCTGGCAAAAGAGGTTCCTTTAAGTCCTCTAAAGCGCACTTTCACTTGTGCGGCGCCGTTGGTATAGAAAACACCCGACCGGGACATCCATGGATCGGAAGTCGCCGTCTGCTGCTGACCTTTGACCGAATCGACGGCTATCCACCCGCTGCCGGTATCCACTTCCACATACAGGTCTCCCATTCCGGCCCCGAACATATGCTGCATATACCGCACCATGATCCCACTGCTCGCGGCAAGGGAGGAGATATCTACGCATGGTGAATAGAGGAAAGCCGCGTCTCCTTGCGATGAGGAGCCGCTGGCTTCCGCATAAATATAGTTTACGCCGTCGGCTGCGGTGTCGGGTCCTGTGGAGCCGCTTGGCGTGGAGCCACTCCATACCCACCATGCGAAGGGGTCGGAAAAGGTGCCGATGCCGGTACGGTCGGGATTGGTCAACCATCCGCCGCTGATTTCTCCGCTGGCCCCCACCGAATCACTCTCAAATGATGTGGTTTCCGGCAGTGCAGCCTTCAGTGTCATCGCGTGGGTTACGCTGTCGTTGGTTGCATCGGCGTCGCCGCTCATCATCGTCCACGCCTGGAGGGTAAAAGCACCGTAAGGGATCGAGAAAGAAGCCGACGACACCAGGTCAATCGTTGCTCCTGAAGGAAGCGGGAGGAGCAATACGGAAGTATCGTAATAGGTGGTGCTGTTAAACTTCCACCCCCAGAAGATCGTATCCCCCACACTCAGCGGAGACGAGCCATAGTTTTTCACTCTGGCCGTGAGGTGCGTTGAGGCCGGCGGACATGTGGACGAGGGCACCGGGTTCATGATGGCCAACACGCCGATGTCGTTGGCCGGTGCCGCTTGCAGGATGACTACATAATCTTCGGCTTCACCGGAGAAAAAGTTGGCACAAGAGTCGGCGGCCGTGAAGCCGGCAAGCGAATTATAAACCCGCAGGCGCAAGCGGGTGGTATCTGTCTGCGTGGGGTTCAAAAGCGGCACGCTCAAGGAATAGCTCCATATACCGCCGTTGCTATACACGCCGCTGGTGGCTTCAAAGTCGGAGGCGTCTCCCCAACCGTCAACATCCCAGTCCACCCACAGGCCGAACACATTGGCCCAGTTTGTGCCTTGCTGTGCCCGAGCTGAAAGGGTGTATGTATGTCCTTTTTGGAGGACAATTGTATCAGCCGTATAGTATTGATACGCCGAACACGTCGCTTTTCGAGACACATTCGCCAGGGCAAATGAATCAATCTCTGCATATGTACACGCTACGGTGTATGTAGGCGTACAATACGTTTGTGCACTTACCTCTTCGGATTTAGTCATCCATCCGCTCCATACCAGAAGGAGCAGGAGCGCTGACCACCAGCGCTTGGTTACGGGTTTGTGAGTGTACCACATATCACATCTAATTTAGGCGGCGCTAATATACCACTTTTTTGTTAATGGATGGCCTCTTGTTGAAATCAGACCGCCCCGGAGAATGTGAATTCTATGTCAGAGGAGCTCAACAAGGGGATAGCGCATGCATCCCCTCTTTTTCCGGCAGGGGGGATTTTGACCCGATACATCATACATTGCAGCAGCCACCGCAGGCCACCCCCAAAATGTGAGCAGCGCGTCGGGGTTATTCTTTCCCCGGCCCCCATTATATTTAATTAAGGAGTCGGCACTTTACTTGTCACCGGCCGGACTTGCCACCTTCCTCACCCTTTCGACGGTGTCGGTCTTCCACAGGGTCAGCCTGACCATCGAGTCTTCTCGGGCCATGAGGCTGTGGGGCACATTGGCATCCAGATACACCAAATCACCGGGGTTTAACGTGAGCATTTGGTTGTTGACGCCGAATTCGATGGTCCCTTGATGAACGGCCACGATAATCGGGAAGGGCGCCTTGTGGGACTTCATGTTTTGTCCGCTCTTGAATAAAATTCGGATTTCCTTTGAGACGGGCGTTTCCATTATCACTTCCACCGCCGCGCCTTCATCCCGGTAGTTCAGGTCGGCCCTTAAAGAGGCTTTTTTCATTGGTTCATGTTATTTTTTCCATAGGATGGCGTGCCTTGCAGCTTTTCCCGCGGGGTTCCCTTTATCGGTTTTTCATCCGCCGGTTGAACTCTTCGGACATTCCTTTGGGGATGGTGAGGGAGCGCCACTCGTGGTCTTTATACATTTTCGCCACATAAACGATTTCGCCGATGTGATAGGCATAATGGGTCAGCTGGCGGTTGACGGCATCGATGACGGAGTGGGCCTCGCCGCGAATGGTCACGCTTCTGTTGAGGTCTTCGACGGTGAGGTGGTCGATCACGTCGAATACACATTGCCATCCGGCATCCCACTTTTCCCGTAGTTCTTTTTTGCTGCGAATGCGGTCTTCAAACTCTTCATCCCGCCGGCGCCATTCTTTTTCGCCATCTTCGGTAAAAAAATTCGTCCATCGGGAGCGCATGTTGCCATGGAGATGATTGACGATCACGGCAATGCTGTTGCTCTCGGAAGAAGGTTTTTGGAACAGCTGTGCCTCATTCAGTTGCGCCATGGCCCGTTCGGCCACATCTTTGTAGTAGCGAAACCGCTTTTGCACACTTTCAATATATGCTTGCATCAGACTCAAAATTTTAACACCCCGGATTAAAAATCTTTCCTCGGCATGTATCTTTCTCCCCCTCGACTTTGCAAAGGTAGTGATCGAGGCGGGGGCTGTTATCTTGTCCATCCGAGGTAGGCCGCCAGCGTCAGGAAGATCACGCCGGCCATGTTGGCCCAGAATCCTATGCGGGCCATTTCTTTGACTTTAACGGCCCGGCTGCTCATCACGATGGCATTGGGGGGCGTGGCAATGGGCAGCATGAAGGCATAGCTGGCGGCGATGGCAGCCGTCATCATCACCACCATAGCATTGTTGCCTGCGCCGCGGGCAAACTCGTAAAACACCGGCAGGGCAATGGACGTGAGGGCGGTGTTGCTCATCACCTCGGTGGAGAAGCTCACAAAGAGGGCAATCAGGAAAAGCATAGCGATGAGGGGCAGATGTGTGATAAAGTCCAGTTGGTGAGCTATCTGCGCGGCCAGGCCCGTCTTTTCAAAGGCGGCGGCGATGGTAAAACCGGCCCCAAATAAAAAGACGATTTCATAAGGGACTTCTCGGGCGTCGTGCCAGTCCAGAAAGCCCAGCCGGGGCACAAACATCAACAGGCCGTAGCCCAGCAGGATGAGTTTTTCATTCAATCCGAGGCCGGGATAATAGGGCTTAAGGGGCGTGTTGATGAACAACAAAAACACCAGCGAGGCCAGGATGTAAAGCAGCCTTCGCTGGGCGGGGTCCAGAGGGCGTTCTGCATCGAGCGGCGGTATCTTTTCTGCTTTTACGACCAGCGAAAGCATCCAGGGGACGGTGAGCAACATCAGCAGCGCCACGGGAGCCACTTTGAGAACCCATTCGCCGAAGGTAGGCGCCGGCAGGTTCACCGACTCGAGGAAGCCCAGCAGGAACATATTGGGCGGCGTGCCCACCGGCGTGATGATGCCGCCGATGCTGGCGCCGTAAGCGATGGCCAGCAGAAACCGCACTTTCAGCTTTGGATTGTCGGTGAGGTGGAGGCCGATGGGCATGAGCATCAGGGTGATGGTGGTATTGGACAGGATTGCGCTCAGGAGGGCTGATGTGACGGCGAGGGCGTAGATGATGCCTCGGGGCGTGGGGGGAAACATCCTCAGCAGGCGCCGGCTCAAATAGGTATGCAGGTGAGTCTTTGCAATGGCGATGGCCAGCATAAAGCCGCCCAGGAAGAGGAAGATGATGGGTCGGGCATAGTTGGGCGAAACGGTTTTGAGGTCGATAATTCCGAGGGCCGGAAAAAGGATCACCGGCAGGAGCGAGACCACCCCCAGGGGCAACGCCCCGTTGGTCCAGAGTGTGACGAGGAATGCCACCACGCCCACCAGCCGCGCATGAAGCGGAGACAAGCCCAGCAAAGCCGCGCCATAAAAAAGCACCCCGATAAAGACAGCGAGGGCGATGCCTTTCACCTTCGGTGCATTCAGAAGGGAAGTCAACATTCGTAAAACATGCCTTTAATTTTTCCTCCCGGGAATCATAAGGCTTCCAAGACACTGCAAAGTTTCACTTCAAAAAACAAATACTATTACTCCTCGACACAATAATCATCGTCCTACATCGTCCCTCCGTATTCATTTCATTAAGCCCCCCTTCTGTCCAGCACCGTTCCTGTTTTTATCGATGTGGCTGCGGGGCTCCTTTTCTTCTATTTTCCAGCCACATCGCGGACACTTCCTTTCTTCGGCTGATGATGGTCCGGTTTGTTTTTTTAACTGAATTCTTTCAATGAACGCCGAACTCAAAATACCCGTTGGAAGGGCCACAAATCCGATGCCGATGAGGGCGATGATCCCACTGAGGATTTTCCCGAATATCGTCACCGGATATACGTCCCCATAGCCCACGGTCGTAAGCGTAACCACCGCCCACCACAGCGCCTCGCCGATATTTCCGAATTTGTCGGGCTGGGCCTCATGTTCGACATAATACATCAACGTCGAAGATAAAGTCAGCAGCACAAAAGCGACAAAGAGCGTGACAAGCAACTCGGCCTTTGTTTCCCTCAGCACCTCGGTGATCAGCTGCATTGACCGGGATATCCGTCCCAATTTGAATATCCGCAACAGTCTGAGAAGCCTTAATATCCTGAGCACGCGCAAATCGAAAGCGAACAACAACGGTAGATAAAAAGGAAGAATCGCCAGGAGGTCAACGAGTCCGTAAAATGAGAGGGCAAACCGTATTCTTGGAAATGCCCGCCGCCCCGCATATTGCCGATCGGCGGTCCAGAGCCTTACCAGATATTCAATGGTAAACACCGCCACCGAAAACACCTCAAAGGCGTAAAGCGCCTCTCCATAGGCTTCATTCACCCTTTTGTATGAGCCTGCGATGATCGCCGCGACATTCAGGACAATGAGGACATACACAAAACGGGTAACGTGGGCATTCTCATTGATGAGGCGATGAGCCCTTTCTTTATGCTTACCCCAAGCCGGTAAAGCGCCGCGCATCAATAAAAGCGCCTTGTCGGGTTATGAAGAAGCCGAGTTTTTTCTTCCCCGTCTTGCACGGGGCGGTTTGACCTTTTCCATGTCGATGTTGCTGGTCAGTGCATTCCGGAGCGCCTCTATGACTTCGGCCTCGCTGAGCTTACTGTTATATTTTTTCTTAAGCTCCCGCCTTAGAAAGTTGATGACCGGCTTTGAATGAAGAATGCCGGCAATGGAGTAGGCATCGAGCGCCTGTGATTTATTCCAAAGTGCGTCCAATCCTTTTTTAAGCACGGAAGCCTTGTGTAAATATTGAAGGAACTCGACATGTTCGTCCGCTTGCTTTGCGTCGGCGAGGTCGATGGAAAAAATCCGCCGGGATTCAATTGGTTTATTAAATAAGATGCGATAGAACTCGAAATGACGGCCGTTGGTCAGCAAAGCCCAATCAATCCCTTCGTTGGCACCGTAATTGACCGCCTGTCGGAGGTGTTTGGCGGACAGCTCAATCGGCAAGGCTTTTACTTCCACGAGGAAATATCGCTTGCCGCCTATCTGAATAACGTAATCCGCATAGGTTCCCCTTATCATATATTCCGTTCGAATTTCCTCTATTGAAAGATATCCGAGGACATTTTCCAGAAAAGCATTGATCATCAGGCGCGTTCCGGATTCATCAAGCTCTTTATACTTCTTGATCAAATACCGCTTTCGATATGCCTGCAAAGCAGCGGCTAATTTTCGCTTTTTGGCGGGCGTTAACATGTGGACCGTGTTTTAAGCGTTTATTCAGGTCAAAGTTATTCTTTCTCTTTTTTTATCCGTCTTAACCGGCGCCTTCTTCCTTTATCCGAGCTTCGCCCGCCATGTGCTATTTCCCATCATTTCAAGTGTGCAGGGGACAGACCGGAAAGTGGCTTAACGGTCAATCAATTATATTTGTTGCATGCCTTCGTTTTCATTACATATGCGTCTTGTCATTCTACTCTTTCTCGGCATGGCAGCAGGATTTGTGGGTTGTAAGAAAAAGAAGCCGGATTCGGAAAGGCCCGACTGGGACAAGATAAAGTCCGCCACCCGTCCGGTGGTCATCGACACAGGCTACGGAACACCCTATCGTCTTGACATCAGCACCCTCGGCTGGGAAGACGGCCCTTTCATTTCCCCCGACGGACGCACGCTGTATTGCTTCTACACGCCGCTGGACTTATTTTCCTTTGTGCTGAACAGCAACGGTGACCCTTTTGCCATCGAGCCGTATTTACGGGGGCCTTTTGTGGAGATCGTCCGCAAGGTGCCGGCCCGCTATCAGGGCTCTGCAAGTTACTTTCTCAGTTCCGACATTCTCATCAGCCATCGGGCGTCGGTGAACGATCCCTTTCCACCATGGAGCATCGCCCATTTCAGCACGCCGGCCACATTTGACGGTGCGCCGCAGATGGTTCTCAACGACACCAACCCCGATGAAGCCGAGTTTCTGCTCTTTACGTATCTGAACCCCGATCCGGACAGCGGCAATGAAAAGAACGACATTGTTTATTATCGTCACACATCGCTTAATCCGGACGGGCCGTTTCAACGTTTTCCGGCCCCCGTCAACGAGGTGGACTATCAGGAAGACAATCCACATCTTGAAATCATCGGAAAAGACTCGCTGGTGCTCTTTTTCACCAATGACGAACGGCCCGGAAGCGGGGGCATCGACATTTTTTTCAGCCTGAGTAATGACAACGGGCGGACATGGACTTCCCCCGAAGGCGTGGACTTCAACTCCGCCGGCGATGAGGACATGCCCTTCCTCTGGCGGGACGCGCAAGGCGCCTATTGGATGTATTACATGACGCCCGACAACCGGATTGCCCGTCGGAAGCAGCGCACCCGCGGCGACTGGAAACATTGGGACGACGCCGTCGTCGTGCTCGACAAAGGGAATGCCCTTGCCGTGGGCGAACCCACCCTGACCCAATGGGGCGACATCGTATTCGCCCTCATCTACGACGCCGGCAAGGCTTACACGACCGACCGATACGACAACGACGTGTGGGTGCTGCCCCGGAAAGGAAGTCCCTTTGATCGCTGATTCCCTGTTATGAAAATCCTATTCTGGGGGCTATGGCTGACGGCCTTCGGTCGGCTTTATTCGGCGAGCGCCGTGCCGCCCGACAGCAATGCATCGGCCGGCCTGCAAACCGAGATTCTCTTGCATCCCGGCGAGGCTTTTACGGCTTACACCTATCACAAGGGCGAGTTCTTTTATGCCCAAAACCTCAACCCTTATCCCGGCTTCGCTCAGGTGGGCCTCAGCAACCAACTCACGGTGGGGCTGCCCTTCTGGGAGTGGCTGGGGCGGGTGGTCAGCCTGAACATCCGGTGGAAACTGGCCGACCAGCGGCAACACCACCCGGCGCTGGCCTATGAAACCCACTACCAATATTTGCCGCGGACGATTGATCTGCTGGCCGGTCACCGGTCGTTATCCGTGATGCGGAAAGGGCACAACTGGTATCATCACCTCAATATCAGTCGGCGGATTCGGCCGCCCCTGATGGTGCACCTGTCAGCAGGACTCACCTATTCGGAATATCTTTCCTTTACGCTGAAAACATCGACACAAGCCCTCACCGAGACCCATCGAAAAACGCTGACTCCCGACCTATCTGTCGGCATCGACTGGCGCGCCCGGCCATGGATAAGTTTCCATGCCACAGCCTCCTACGGGAGCACCTACATGTATATCGACAACACCGCCCGCAAACAACAACTGACCCTCGGCACCCGCCTTGCGCCTTTCTACGCTTCGCGCATCGGCTTCATCAGAAGTTTCCGAACCGAGGTGGTCCTCTTCGCCATGAAGTTCGGCCGCCTCCCCCACACCCTCATCAGCCCTTATGGATTCCTCTACTGGCAATGGCGATGGTGATAATGGGCGACAACTTCTTTTATTCTATCCGTCATCCTCTTGAAGTTTATATCGTTTTCCTATCTTCGCTGCTAGAAGTTATCAAGCCAATCTTATCATGAAGAAGAAGCAGGTATTTTTTCTCAGCCTTATCATGCTGCTGATGTGTTCCGTGCCTTGCACGGCGCAGATTAACTGGAAATCAAGGTTCGACGAGAAGGTTATAGAGCGGGTCAACAAGCGGCTCGACCAGAAGCTCGACAAAATGATTGACCAGGGGCTGGATAAGGTGGAAGACAAAACAGAAGAAGCCATGACTCCCAAGGAAGCGTCGCCCCGGTCGGACATTCAGGACAAGCCTGCCGACCGTGGAGATGCGGGTCTTCCCGAGGCGTTTTCTTATGACTGGACGGCGGAGTATCGAATCGACACGCGGAATGAGAAGGACGCGGCACGCGCCCACATCGAGTATCTCGTCAGCCGCTCCCACGACTTTCTCATCACGCGCACCCAAAGCATGACCGTCAACGGAAAGCCGGCGAACGGGAGCGAACAGATGAAAAACACCTACGTTGTTTTTGACTTTCCAAAGGATCGGATGCTCATCGTCATCAAAAGTCAACAGCGGGTGATGGTGATGAAAATGAACACCGGTGCGGAGAACGAAGGTGGAGATGCAGAGGTCACTTATACGCCTACGGGGCGGACGAAGACCATTCTGGGCCATACATGTCATGAATACCGGATGAAAAGTCGGGAAGCGGAAGGGAGCGTCTGGGTTGCGAAGTCGGCCGAGCTCGATCTTTCCCCCCTGTTTTCATCGCTTCCGACCGGAGGCGGGGGCACGCCCGGCCGCTTCAAACAGCCGCCGGTCAAAGGGATGATGATGGAGATGGATTGGCATTCGACGAAAAATCCCAATGAGAGCATGCATGCCATTGCCACAAACATCAGCAAGCAGGGCGGCCGGATTTCCATCAAGGGCTATCGGGTGATGACCATGCCGGGTGCCAAGTTTTGACCTTTCCAAGCCGGCTTGGGTGCGGGCAATCAGCTCCTGTGTCGGCGTATCGTCATTGTCGGTAGGCGGCGTGACACCTCACGCAATGGTTCAGGGTCACCGCCAGGGCTTCCAATGCCTGCGCTTTGTCCCGCCGCTTAAAGATTTCGCTCATCCTGTCGGCGCTTTCATGAAACGCCGCGCCCAATTTTTCGAAGTTGTCATCCCCCATCGATGCGCACATCATCCGCATCTCGGTGGTGGAGCCCAAACGTAAGCGGGCCACTTCCGCCGCGGCGTCATAGTCATCGGCTGCCAGCAGGGCCGTGATTTCCTGCACGGCTTTGAGGTGGTCCCGCATATTCGCCAACTGATGCCTTTTCTGCCGGGCGTTGAGCCCCAGTGAGATCCGGCCGTCATCGGCCATTTTCTGATGTTCAGGCGCGGGCGGCTGGGTGGTTTCGGACGGCTGATCTGCTTTCTGTTCAGACCTTCCACTGCAAAAGGCCAGCAGTCCCATCACTCCTCCCAGCAAAACCATTGTGAAGACGCGTCTCATCATCATTGTTGTGGCCATCGGGGGCAAAAGTAAAGGGAAGCTTGCGAGACCGCAGAGAAGACGGGAAAAACTCAAAATGCCACACGGCCGATGAACCGCCCTCCCCCAATCGTTATTTTTGCGATCATCTAAACCCCGCCGTCGAATATGCATGAAGATTTACAAATCATTTTTGATACGGTAAAAGAAGGGATGGAGAAAGCGGTGGAGCATTTTGTGTCGGAAGTGAACAAGTTGCGCATCGGTCGGGCGTCGGCGTCGATGCTGGACAGCGTAACGGTGGACTATTACGGCAGTCGGACGCCGCTGAACAGTCTGGCCACGGTGCAGGCACCGGATGCGCAGACCATTGTCATCCAGCCGTGGGATCGCTCGACCATTTCCCTGATCGAGAAAGCCGTTCTGGAGGCCAATCTCGGCTTCAATCCGCAGAACGACGGGAAGGTTATCAAAATATACCTTCCCCCGCCGACGGAAGAGCGGCGCCGCCAGATGATTAAGCTGGTCCATCGGGAAGGCGAACAGGCTCGAGTCTCCATTCGACACCGCCGGCACGAAGGGCTCGAAGAGTTGCGCAAACTCAAAAAAGAAGGCTGGCCGGAAGACGACCTCAAACGGGCCGAACAAGAACTGGACAAGCTGACCCGTTCTTATATTGAAAAGATCGACCAGCTGATGAAAAAGAAAGAGGAAGACATCCTGTCGATATAAACTTCCAGCTGCTCATCCGCTTGCCTTGCATGAAAGAGATTACGCCTCTTCCCGTCTCGACCGAAACGGTGGCCCGCCTTCAGAAAATCGCCGCGCAAGTGCGGCGCGACATTATCCGGATGGTCTTTAACGCCCAATCGGGCCATCCCGGGGGCAGCCTGGGCTGTGCGGACTTCATGGCCGCCCTTTTCTTTGAAGTGATGGACATCGATCCGGACCGTTTCACGATGGACGGCATCGGCGAGGACGTGTTCATCCTTTCCAACGGGCACATTTCCCCGGTTTTTTACAGCGTGTTGGCCCGACGGGGTTATTTTCCGATTTCCGAGCTGCGGACGTTCCGCAAGATCGACAGCCGCCTGCAAGGTCACCCGGCCACCGCAGAGGGCCTGCCCGGGGTGCGCATTGCTACCGGATCGCTGGGTCAGGGGCTCAGTGTGGCCGTCGGCGCGGCCCTGTCCAAGCGTCTTAATCGTGATGATCATCTGGTGTATTGCCTGCAAGGCGACGGCGAATTGGAAGAAGGACAGAACTGGGAAGCTTACGCATTCGCCGCCCATCACGGAGTCGATAACCTGATCGTGACCATCGACTATAACCGGAAGCAAATCGACGGCCCCCTTCCGGAAGTGATGAACCTCGAACCGCTTCATCAAAAACTGAAAGCGTTCGGCTGGCATGTTTTGGAGATGGACGGCCACAATATGGCCCAGATTATTTACACCCTGGAACACGCCAAGAAACTGACCGGCTCGGGACGTCCCATCGCCGTGATCATGCACACCATCATGGGCAAGGGCGTGGACTTTATGGAAGACGACCATCGCTGGCACGGTTCTCCGCCCAATCAGGAACAATTCGAACGCGCCCTCCAACAGCTTCCGGCCACGCTGAAAGACTTCTAATTCCCTCTCTATGCACCTTCGGCGCTTTCTTTTGATTGTCTTTGCGCTGCTTCCCTTGTGGGGTCTGGGGCAGCAGCCGCTGACGCGGGTCCTCTTTGTCTTTGACGCTTCGGGCAGCATGTGGGGCAAGTTAGGCGGGAAGACCAAGATACAACTGGCCAAAGAGGCCCTTCTCCACATGCTGGACAGCCTCGAAGGGCAACCCAACCTGGAACTGGCGCTGCGGGTATATGGCCATACATCCCACAAGAAAGAAAAGAATTGCCGCGACACCCGGCTGGAAGTGCCCTTCGGGAAAGGCAACTATCGACATATTCGGGATGTGATCAAAAAAATCCACCCGCGGGGCACCACGCCCATCGCCTACTCGCTCAAGATGGCGGCCGGCGACTTTCCGCGGTGCAACACCTGCCGGAACGTCATCATCCTCATCACCGACGGCATCGAAGAATGCGGCGGCGACCCGTGTGAAGTCTCGCTGGCCCTCCAAGAAAAGGGCGTTATCTTGAAACCTTTCGTCATCGGCCTGGGCATCGATTCGTCGATGTACAGCGCATTGAACTGTATCGGGCGGTTCGTGAACGTGCGCAACGCCGGCCAACTCCAGAAGGTCTTGAACCGCACGATTACGCAGGCGGCCCACCCGACCACCCTGCAAGTGTGGCTGACCGCCCCGGACGGTCGGTTGGTGACGGATCTGCCCATGACGTTTTACGATGAGAAAAACGGGCTTCCCCGTTATCATTTCATCCACACGCTGCGGCAACGCCGGCCGGACTCTATTCTCGTAGAAGGCGACATCCGCTACACACTTCAGATTCACACGCTGCCCGCCTACGAGAAGAAAAATATTTACGTAAAAACCGGCACGCACAAAGACGTCCGCATTCCGCTTCCGCTGGCGACGGTGCAGGTTCGGAGCACGGGGCGGACGAAGTTGCCCCGTCATTTTTATCTGATTCGTCCCTACCGGCAGGATGCGGTGCTGGCCGTGCGCGCCATCGGCGAGGAGTTGCGCCTGTTGGCGGGCAAATACACCATTGAAGTGCCCACGCTTCCGCCGACGGTTTTTTCGGGTCTCACCTTACAATCCGGTGAGAAGAAAACGCTGACCGTGCCGGCGCCCGGTCGGGTGACCTTTATCAAAAACACGGAGCGGATCGGCTATATCTTGCGCTACCGGAAAGGGCGCTTTGAACGGATCTATACCCTCGACCCCAAAAAATATCAGGAAACAATCGTCATCCAGCCGGGGACCTATTGGGTGGTCCATCGGTCCCGCCGTTCCCCCGACACCGAATCGAGCATGAAGGTCAAATTTGAAGTGATTTCCAACGGCGTTCAAGAGATCAAACTATGAGCAAATACTATCCGGCCTACGATCATAAGCCGACCCGGGAGGGTTTTGGTGAGGGGCTGTATCTGGCGGGGAAAGAAAACCCTCGGGTGGTGGCGCTGGCGGCCGATTTGTCGGATTCGATCAAGATGACGCGCTTCAAGCGGGAGTTTCCGGAGCGCTTTTTTCAGGCCGGCGTGGCGGAAGCCAACATGGTGGGCGTGGCGGCGGGACTGACCATCGGCGGGTGGATTCCGTTTGCGGGGTCTTTTGTCAACTTCATCACCGGCCGCGTGTATGACCAGATTCGCCAGTCGGTGGCCTATTCCAACAAGAACGTGAAACTGGCGGGGTCGCACATGGGGCTCACACTGGGCGAAGACGGCGCCACGCACCAGAACCTGGAAGACCTGGCGCTGATGCGCACGTTGCCCAACATGACGGTCCTCAGTCCGTGCGATGCCACGCAAACCCGGCAGGCCACACTGGCGGCGGCCCGCCATTCAGGGCCCGTATATATCCGGTTTGGACGTCCCAAATGGCCTGTCTTTATTCCGGAAGAGATGCCCTTCGAGATCGGGAAAGCACAGGTGTTGAAATCGGGCAACGACGTCACCCTCATTGCCACGGGACACATGGTGTGGCATGCGCTGCTGGCCGCCGAGATGCTGGAAAAGAGAGGCATCGACGCCGAGGTGATCAACATGCATACGATCAAGCCGCTCGACCGGGAGGCCGTCCTTCAAAGTGTGCGCAAGACGGGGGCCGCGGTCACGGCTGAGGAACACCAGAAGGCGGGCGGCCTCGGCGGAGCTGTGGCCGAGGTCCTGGGAGAAGAACAGCCGGTGCCGATGGCGCGCGTCGGCGTCAACGACCGATTCGGCGAAAGCGGAAAACCGGAAGAACTGATGCGCAAATACGGCCTGATGCCGGAAGACATCGTTCAGGCGGCTTTGCGGGTCCTGACACGCAAAAAACCTTAAAGATGCTTCGGATCACAGGCATTGATCATATCAACCTGAACGTGCGGAACCTCGAAGAGACCCGCCGGTTTTATCAGCAACTATTCGGGTTCACGGTGAAGAAGCACGAACCGGAACAAAACGGCCTCATCATCGGGAACGATCGGGTGGCCTTATGCTTATACGAACATCCCGAAAAAGACGTGGCCGAGAACGCCGGTTTTAACCATTTCGGGTTTCACATCGACAATTTCGACGAGGTCACAGCGGCGTGTCGGCGACTCGGCGTACCCATCCTTTACGGCGGACCGGTGCAATGGGAAAAATCCCGCTCGATTTACATTCAGGACCCGAACGGCTATACCATCGAGCTTTCGGAACGATGGCAAGGCGGGTTGTAATCTATTTCGTATCTTTTCCGGTCTGAAAAGAACGTTGCCATGCGCGTCCTCTTTCTTGCTTTTGCATTGCTGCTTTCGCCGTGGCTGACGGCCCAGCGGGGTCTTCGGCTGGGCAGCCCGGCTTTTGATGATGGGAAGGCGATTCCCGTAAAATATACGTGTGACGGACAGGACGTGTCGCCGCCGTTGATGTGGGCGGGGGATGTGCAAGATGCGGAAGAAGTGGTGCTGATTGTGGACGATCCGGATGCGCCGACGGCCGAGCCGTTCGTGCACTGGGTGGCCTATCATATTCCCTTTTCGCTGCGTCAGTTGCCGGAGGGGATATCCCGCACCCGTGAAGCGCCATTTGTAGAAGGGCGCAATGACTTCGGGCGCGTGGGGTGGAACGGTCCGTGCCCGCCGCGCAAACACGGCCCGCACCGCTATTATTTCAAGCTCTACGCCGTCAAAAAGATGCCGCGTCTGGCGCCGGGGCTGACGAAAAAAGAGGTGATGGCGGCCATCGCGCCCTATGTGGTCGGGAAAGCCACCCTCATCGGGACCTACGAGCGCTGACCGAAAGCCGCCTTTTATTTCTTTTTCTTCGCTATCTCAAAATTGATGTGGCGGCGGGCCGGATCGACGCCCACAAGCCGGACACGCACCCGATCGCCGAGGCGATATTGGAGGCGTTTGTGCATGCCCACCAACAGGAAGTTGTCGGGGTCGAAGATATAGACGTCGTCGGTCATCGAATCGATGTGCACAAGCCCTTCGCAGTGGGTGTCGGTTGTTTCCACGTAAATCCCCCACTCCGTCACCCCGGAGATGATGGCGTCGAAGGTCTCGCCGATGCGGTCTTTCATAAACTCGACCTGCTTGAGCTTAATGCCGGCCCGTTCGGCTTCTTCCGCCTGGACCTCCATCCGGGAAGCATGGGCCAGGATTTTTTCAATTTCGCTGCGCTTCCACGGCGGGGAGGTGTTTCCTTTCCGGAGGTAATGGTCGAGCAGCCGGTGGACAATCACGTCGGGATAGCGACGGATAGGGCTGGTAAAATGGGTATAATGCGAAAACGCCAGCCCGTAGTGACGGGAATGGCGCGTGGTGTAAAACGCCTTGGCCATCGAGCGGACCGCCAACGTCTGTAAAAGATATTGCTCGGGCCGGCCTTCCACCTGTTTCATCACCCGATTGAGGGAGGCGGCGAATTTTTCCGGCGACGACACATCCACCTCATAACCGAACTGGGCGGCAATCCGGCGGAATGTTTCCATCTTTTCTTCCGGCGGGACGTCGTGAAAACGAAACGCAAAGAAGGCTTGCTCGCCGTCCCATTGTTTGTCTTGCAGGAAGCGGGCCACCGTTCGATTGGCCAGCAGCATCAGGTCTTCAATGAGCAGATGCGCTTCTTTTCGTTCTTTCAGGTGAACGGCGATGGGGGCGCCGTTTTCGTCGAGTTCGAAATACACTTCCGGCGTTTCAAACGAGACCGCCCCTTCTCGGAAGCGTTTTTGACGCAATGCGCCGGCGATGGCGTTTAAGGTTCGCAATTCCCGGGCATACTCACCCTGTCCGGATTCAATGACTTTCTGGGCTTCTTCGTAGGTAAAGCGGCGGTCGGAGCGGATAACCGTCCGCCCCAGCCAGTAGTCTCGGACTTTGCCGTTTTCATTGATCTCGAAGACGGCGGAAAAGGTGAGCTTGTCTTCGTGGGGGTTCAGCGAGCATATTTCGTTGGAAAGGCGCTCGGGCAGCATCGGAATGACGCGATCGACGAGATAGACGGAAGTGGCCCGTCGGGCGGCTTCCTTGTCGAGGACCGAGCCGGGACGCACATAGTGCGACACATCGGCAATATGGACGCCCACTTCCCACCATCCCTTTTCGAGGGGGCGGATGGAGACGGCGTCGTCGAAATCTTTGGCGACGGCGGGGTCGATGGTGAAGGTGGGGACATCCCGCAAGTCCCGACGTCGGGCGATTTCTTTGGGCGGAATGGTGTCGGGCAATGCCTCGGCGGCTTTTATCACTTCGGGCGGGAAAGCCTCGGGCAGTTGAAACTCGGCGATGATGCCTTTCATTTCGGCGTCGTGATCGCCGGGACGCCCCAGGACGGTGATGATTCGGCCGATGGGATTGATCTGTTCGGAGGGCCATTCCACCAATTCCACGACCACCTTATCGCCGGGGCGGGCGCCGTTGAGGTCGGCGGCATCCACCAGAAAGTCCACCGGTATCTTATGATTATCCGGCTCCACGTAATAGTAGGAATGTTCTTTATGGAGGATGCCGACGAAGGTGGTTCGGGCCCGCTCGATGACGCGTCGGACTTCCCCCTCTCGGCGTTTTCCGGGGCGGACGGCATAGACCACCACTTCCACCCGGTCGCCGTGGAGGGCCTTGCCCGTTCGACGCGGCGGAATAAAAATTTCTTCATCGCTGTCTTCATCATCGACCAATACGAATGCGAATCCCTGTGATGTGGTGGAGATGGTGCCGGTGATAACGGAACTCGGCCGGCGGTTCCTTTTCCGGGCGGCGGGGCTTCGCCACTGATAGCGGCCTTCCAGGGTCTGGACGACCTTTCCCTCTTTGAGGAGGAGACCCATCAATTCCCGACTTTCTTTTCGGTCGATAAAAAAGCCTTCCATGCGCAGCCTTTTCCGGAGGTCTTTCCGGCTCCATTGCGTGCCGGGATTTTCTTTAAGGATGGAAAGCACCGCTTGCTTGATGTCGGCCGGCGCTTCCGGTCGGTTGTTTTTCTGCGGCTGCAGGCTGTTACGGCCGTTTGTGTCGTTTTTACGTTTCATTTTTTCCTTTGAAGGTTTAGCAGTTCTTGCCATGTGTCAAAATCTTTGCTGAATGATATGCCTACTCCTTGCTGGGAATACCGTCCCAACCACAGGCTTTGTTGATTCTGGATAAAAGCACGCAAGCGCGTGGTCCGATTGGGGGTGAGCCGATAGCTCACTTCGATGTTCCCAAGAAGATTCTGGAAGTCATAACGTCCGGAGATAAAGAATCGTTCATTAAACAGCTCGGTGCTAAGCGCCAGTTCCACACGTCGCCGGCTCAGTTGCCCGGGGCCGGCCGGTTGCAGGGGGGCATATACCACCCCCAGCTGCAGGTTGTCGATGTAGTCGATGTCGGAAGTGAGTCGATTCAGCAGGCGGTTCATCTGGGCCGAAAGGATGCTGCTGATATTTTGATAGACAGCTTCTCGGTCGATGGCAGAGGAGAAGCCGCCTTGGAGGGGCACGAAGCGTTCAAAGAGCAACAGGCTCATCACCTGACGGGTCAGTTCGTCGGGGTCGGCCTTGATGCGCTGGGCAAGGGAAGTAAAAATTTGTTCGGCCTCGGAACCGGCCCGGGAAGACGTTTCAATCTGAAAGTCGAGCCGGATGTCGGGTTTCATCAGGGGGCCGGTGAGATAGACCATTACTTTCACCGGATATCGCTGTCCGCGCACGGCCTCGTATTGCTCGGGCGTCAGGATGCCTGCCATCAGGTCATCGATGGCGGCATACAGCCGGTAAGACGCCACGATATGAATACGGGCTTCGTAGGGGTCGCCCATCCAGAGGATATATCCGCCCGGCTCGATGGTGAAAGTGCGGTCGAAGAGGTCGAGGGCGGTGAAGTAGTAATGTCCGGATTCGATTTCATATCGGCCGCGGATGAAGAAAGGCATGTTGGCTTCGGGCTCGCCGAAAGTGATGATGCCGCGGCCGCGGCCTTCGACGTGTTCGTTGGTGGCGGGGTCGATGATGATGCGCACGCGGGCGGCGGGCGTCAGGGTGGTGGTCATCACATATCGGAACCAACTGCCGGACGGCGCCTTTTGCGGCTGATTTTTCCCCTGTGCGGGCACGGCCGACGTCCATTGGATAAAGGGATACCGATGTTCAGGCTTTTCTTCGATGAGGGGGAGAAACACGTCGGTCCCGGCTTCGCTCCGAAGGTCGGCGTTCATGAAAATGTCGTCCGTAGGGCCTTCAAACGAGACAATTCCGGAGGCAAAGGCTTTTCCATAAAAGTATTGATTGTCGGATGCGGTGGTGTTCAACACGTGAAATGTGTCCATCCGAAGCATCACATCCAATCGGGTCCGGGCGAAGTAGTGATACGTCAGATGTCCGTTCACCACGGCCCGATGGCCGAACTCGTCGAGTGCGGTGAGTGAGTCGATATGAAACCGGTGCTGGTCGAAGCGAAAGGTGTGGTCGAGAAGGCGGTAATGCGTTTTCAGGTAATTCACGGTAAAGCCGACCCGGCGCCCCGAGAGGCGCCCCACCACGAGGGGGGCGTCGAGTCGTCCGTCCACAAGCAAATAGCCATCGAGGTCGCCTTCGAGGTCGGAGATCAGATGGGCGTAATAATTCCGCAACACAGCAAAAGGCACCCGTCGGATGCGGGCTCGGATATTCGTCAGGGGGACATCGCCCAGGCGGGTGATTTCGCCGGCGGCTTCGACCCACGGGCGGCCGTCGGGCCCGCCGAGTTGCAAGGCCATGCGGGTCCGGCGGCGGAATGAGTCGCTTTCCAATCGGGCATAGAGCGGACCGATGGTGTCGCCGGTAAAGAGAAAGGGGCTGACGTGCAGGTAACCCTCGACAAGGCCGGTGTTGCGTTGCCATGTGAGTTGTCCGGAAATCGGCCCGTCTGATTCCGCCAGCATCCCGCCCACCTGCCGCCCGATAAATCCGAGCGGAAATCGGGTCATCTGCACATCATAGCGGCCGGCGATGGAATCGCTTTGCCCAAAGGAAAGCCGGGAAGCATGGGATCGCAGGGTGACGCGTCCCAGTTGCCAGCCTGTGGTTTTGCGCCAACGCCAGGGCGTGGACGAGAAATGCCACACCGAGTCGGCGATAATCCAGTCGAGGGGCGTCAGTGATGCCACCAGGGAGTCGTGTCCCCACCATCGCAGATCGCCGCGAAGGGGCAGGACGATGCTGCCGTCATTCCGAAGGGCGAGCATGTTCCAGTGACTGGAAAAGGGCGAGACGGCGGCCGTCAGGTGGGCCTCGTCAAACATCAAGCGCTTTTGTGAAGTCATGCGGCGGGTGCGCATCATCAAGGTGCCCATCCGGCGGTTTCCGTCATATTTGATCCGCAATCCTTGCGTTTGGAAGCCCTGATACTTCACAGCACCGCCGGCAAGGTAAAAATGCTCGACGAGATTTTTCCGAGAAAGCGAGAACGACACGGTGATGGAATCCGACACATGAACGGATTGCCGCCAGAGTCCCAACAACACTTCCGGATGCTGGATCACGAGGCGGCCCTGGGCATAGGTCGGAGAGGCAATCGCTGCGGTGTCGGGCAAGCGGGCGGGATAGTTCCAGTAACGATAGCCCCACCATTTCACGACATTCCACAACTCGGCCCATTGGAAACGGCCTTCGAGACGGCCCTGCACCGCCGACGATCCGAAAGCCAGCCGCTTGCGCGCATGCGTGCTCTGGAAGCGTCCTTGCAACGAGTCGAACACAAGCCCGCCTTCCGACGAAGCCAGAAACAATGAGTGCCCTTGAAGATGAAAGTCAAATGAATCGGGGTCGGCCCATTGGCCTGAGAGGCGGAAATTCCCTCCGAAGGTGGCCTCCTGCGCCGACAGCTGAAGGGCTTTCAGATCAACAAGGCCGATGTGCCACTGGGACGCCGTGGCCACTTTTTCTCCCGTAAAGTCGATAATCCCGTTAAACGTGAAATCCGCCTCCGGCCTTCGGGATTCGATCAATCCGGAGAAGAAGCGGTTGATAAGCTCGCCCCGCACGCGGACGTCTCGGATGCTTCCCCGCGGCCATGCTTCGGCCCTCAGGATGGTGCCGTCGAGATGGGCCCGCAAAGAGTCGAGATGAGTGCCCCGGGCTTTGACATTAAATCGGGCGGTCAGTCGCTTCATCGGCCCGTCGGGCCAAAGGCGGCGGATATGGCTTGCATTCAGCGCCACCTCGCCCTGATAATGCCACGCTTTTTGCGCCTGAAACACATGGGCATCCACCTTGGCCCGTCCCCCCGGCGAATAGAGGGTTCCCCGCACACGGCCGTCGTCCCACCGGCCCGCCAACATTCCCTGATAGCCGATGAAGGACAGGCCGCCCGGAAGCGCTGTGGGGAACCACCGGGCCAGGTGCTTCCGGTCTATGTGCAGGCGCACCTCGGGCAGCTGGAAATGCATCCTCCGCCAGCCCTCCCGATAGGCCCCGATTCGACCCCGCCCCGCCAATGAGGAAACGTGATCGACCACCATTCGCACCTTTTCAAATTGGAGGGTGTCATCATCGAGCCGGAAGGTGCCGCTTCCGGAGAGCGCCTCAAAAGGGACGGCGGCCAGTCGGTCCCACCACGGCTGCCTGTCCAGCATCAGCGAGTCGAGCGTTACATGCAGATACCCGCTTTTCCGGCTGACGTCCGCCCGAAGAAAGAGCCCTCTTCCTACGGCCCTACCCGCCTCCACCCACCAATCATCCCCTTTCCATGCCAGTCGGGCGCGGACGTCGGCAAGCACGTCGGCCCCGTTCCACGACATATCCATCACACGGACGCTGCCGCGCCCGGCCTTCCCCTCTCCGAACCACTGACCGCCGACCACGCGTCGCACCCGAACGGTGTCACGGGCGCCTTTCAGGCGGCCAACATACTGGAAGTTGTGAATATGCCACTCGTCGATGCGCCATGTTGCAGCGCCGCCGGCGGTATCGGCCGGCAACGAGCGCAACCACTTTTCAAAGCGCCCGATAGAATCGCCCTCATTGTGGATGGTAAGGCCGTCAATAAAGACGTGCACAGGGATGAAACGCCTTCCCCCCGCCCATTTCACCACGGCCCGCGCCGAATCCGCCCTGAGCAGTTCCTCTCCCTGAGCGTCTTTCAGCTGGATTTGTTTTATATCAAAGGATAAAGGAAAAAACCACCGGACCGCCCCGATCGACACCCGCCCGGCCACCGCCGAGTCGGCCACGGATGTGAGGGCCGCCCGCGCCCACGAAGAAGGCACCGGAACGCCCCAGAAAGTCCACCGGATCAGGCCGGCCGCCCCCGTCAACAGCAAGAGCCACACCACCCACCGCCGCCGTCGGGAAGGCGACGCCGATTCAGGCAAGCCGGGCGTTTCCGAAGAAGGCTTCACATATTCTGACTATCCCCGCAAAGATTGCCAATTTCACACATTAAAGCGAAAATGCATAATATCTCGATCCTGCACCACATAATCCTTCCCTTCGAGGCGGATTTTTCCTTTTTCGCGGCATGCCTGTTCGGAGCCCAAGGCAATAAAGTCGTCGTAGGCGAT